>JASFBI010000411.1 GCA_030149595.1 Desulfobacterales bacterium | reverse complement strand
ATTTATTACCAGGTTTCAAAGAAACAACCTCTTTGATTTACCCTTATGCAAGACAAAAACTGCTCATAAAAGCAGTAAATATATAGCAAAGTGGTGGTACTGAAAAAATTTATGTTCCATTCTATAACAAAGATCAACAATAAAAAATATATGATTCTTGTGATACCTCACTATGGATCAACTACCTAAGAAAGGATATTATTTTTCCCATGTCAGCAGAAAGTAAAATTACCAAAGATAAAAACAAAAACTTAGTAGTTCCGGATTATCCTGTTATTCCATTTATAGAAGGTGATGGAATAGGACCTGATATCTGGAGTGCAACAAAATTAGTAATTGATAATGCTGTATCAAAAGCATTTGATAATACAAAGAAAATCTCATGGCTGGAGGTTTTCATAGGAGAAAAAGGCCATGAAAAAACAGGGGAATATATATCAGATGCAGCCCTTGAAACAATCAAATCCCATATAGTTGCAATAAAAGGCCCTCTGACAACCCCTGTGGGAAAAGGCTTTAGGAGTTTAAATGTAACTATACGTCAAAAACTGGACCTTTTTGCCTGCATACGTCCTGTTAAATACATTGATCCTGTTCCAAGCCCCATGAAATTTCCTGATAAAATTGATATGGTGGTTTTCCGTGAAAATACTGAAGATCTTTATGCAGGAATTGAGTGGGAATCAGGAAGCGATGATGCCTTGAAACTATCTGACTTTCTTAGAAATGAGATGGGTGCAAACCTTCCTGATATGCCTGGAATAGGAATAAAACCCATAAGTGAAAAAAATACAAAACGCTTAGTTGCAAGTGCTATTTTATATGCAATTGATAACAAACTTAAAAGTGTTACTCTAATGCATAAAGGAAATATCATGAAATTTACCGAAGGTGCTTTTGCCAAGTGGGGGTATGAGGTAGCAGAGGAAAAGTTTCAAGATTTAACTATTTCAGAAAAAATATTATTTGAAAAATATGATGGCAAATGCCCTGATGGTAAAATTATAATAAAAGACAGAATTGCAGATATGCTTTTTCAACAGGTTCTTTTAAGACCTGAGGAGTACGATGTAATTGCAACACCAAATTTAAACGGCGACTATATTTCAGATGCTCTGGCTGCTCAGGTGGGAGGTCTTGGAATGGCTCCTGGTGCAAACATAGGGGAAACAGCAGTTTTTGAAGCAACCCATGGAACAGCCCCAAAGTATGCAGGACAAGACAAGGTAAATCCTGGTTCTCTAATTCTTTCAGGTACCATGATGTTAGAATACATGGGCTGGAATAAAGCATCTGACCTTATTAAGTTTGCATTGCAGGAAACTATTAAACAAGGATTTGTGACATACGATCTGGCAAGACAGATTCAAGGAGCAACCGAAGTAAAGTGTTCTGTATTTGCTGAAAAAATTGTTGAAAATATTAATAAATAACCTCTAAAAAAAACCAATATGTCCCGCATAGCCCAAACTGTTTTATCCTGTTTTTTCCCAAACAAATGTCTAAGCTGCGGGACTTTTTTCTCTTTTTCTGAAAAAGCCGGTACATACCCCCCTTTTTTTAATAAAACAAAAAAAAATTTAAACCTCTATCTGCATCAAAACAGCAATGACCTTTTTTATGATCTTATGTCAGGTTTTTTATGTAAAACATGTATTAAACAATTTTCACCGGTAACATCTCCTCTCTGCCCTAAATGCGGAATAACATTTAACACCATAAATGATTGCGACCATTTGTGCCATGAGTGCATTACTTCAAAAAAATATTTTAATCAGGCTTACTCTTTTGGTATTTACAACAGAGCTTTTAGAAAATTAATTCATCAGTTTAAATATAATGGGCTGATTCATTTGGCAAAACCTTTTGGTATTTTTCTTTTTTATGCATTTTATAAAAACCACGGACTTGACAATACTGATATCATAGCTCCTGTTCCACTTTATATTAAACAGATGAGACAAAGAGGATATAATCAATCATATCTACTTATACGAGAATGGCCATACCTGCTAAAAATTTTAAAAAAAGATAAAAAAAACTGTTCCATTAAAAAAGAGCTGTTAATAAAATTTATGCCCTCCATATCTCAAACAAAACTTGATAAAAACCAGCGGAAATTAAATGTGAAAAATACCTTTAAAATAAATCCTGCATATAATATAAAAGGGAAAAAGATTCTTATAGTAGATGATATTTTTACTTCCGGACAAACAGCTGATGAGTGTGCTAAAATTTTAATAAAAAACCACGCAGCAAATGTAAATATTATAACACTTGCAAGATCTGTAAAAGATATATCATGTTAAATAAATGTAAAAGAAAAATCAAAGAAATTATGCTTATGGCAGTGACAGTAGATGGTAAAATAGATAAAGATTCAAACCATTTTACAAGCTGGACAGGAAAAAAAGACAAAGCTCTTTT
>JASFBI010000077.1 GCA_030149595.1 Desulfobacterales bacterium | reverse complement strand
AGAGTTTCAATTTTCGTTGTGGCAGATAATTCTGCCATGTATGTTATATAAAAGTGGGCAAACCTGGATGAAAAATCCAGATTGACCTTATGACCGTTATTGTATTATTTTTTTAACGAATATTATAAAAAATAATACAATAACTAATTGATTAAACTTACATAAATGTTCAGGTGCTCAGTTTGAGCCTAACAGGGAATCCCGTTAAAATCGGGAACGGACCCGCCGCTGTAATCGGAGACAAAACTACAGACAAACCACTGGTAATAATACCGGGAAGGTGCGTTTTTTAATGTATAATCCGAAAGTCAGAAGACCTGCCTGAATAAATTGACGTAATTTGCGAGGAACAGGTTACGCCTTAAAATTTTGTGTGGATAAAAAATGGAATCCCTAATTGAGATAAAATCGGTTAAGTTTTTTTTACACGCAAACAAAAGTGAGGTTATCAAGATGCAGACAAAGCATAATTATAATAATATTGCAAAAGCGATTCAGTTTATAAAAGAAAATTATATCAAACAAATAACACTTGATGAAATTTCCAGAGAATGTGGCATGAGTAAATATCATTTTACAAGAACCTTCAAGAACATTACAGGCACAACATTTAGAGAACACCATAACAAAATAAAAATTGAAGCTTCAAAAAATTTGTTAAAAACACAGGAACTAAATATTACAGAGATATGTTATATTGTGGGGTATAACGATGCATCTTATTTTTCCAGAGTTTTTAGCAAACTTGAAGGAATCAGTCCAATTTTATATAAAAAAAAAGCAACTAATTTATCAAATATTAACAATTATTCAAAAAAAAAACAATATTACCCTTTTTTTGAGCAAAAAAGTGCAGGCATTTAATATTTAATTATTTAAATAGTGCCCGAACGAAAACCGCCATTTTTTCCAATTACGGCGTTGAGCTTAAATTTTAATCCTCAAAATACTCAATGTATTCCTTCGGTTAAAATTTGCACCTGCCTTGTACTTGAAAAAAATTTCAACTTTTCGTTCACGCACTAAATAGAGGAAACATTTGAACAACTCCTATTTTAATGAATTTATCTATTCTAACATATTTATTTTATTAGAGACCAATTTTGAAAATTGCTATTATTCAAAATTGGCCTCTATCTGTTTTATAAAGTCCCTTTTTCTTTTTTGGCGTAACCATTTTTTTGAAACATACTGCTTGCTGTACTGTATAATTTGCTGTTCAATAACCTGACAGGCTGTTAACTTTAACTATTTATATTTTAAAAGTTCATTTATACTGTTTTTTAACTCAATATCTTTAAATGGTTTATTTAAAATAATATTAACACCTGTTTTTGTCATTTGAGAGCTTTTAACTCTTGATTTTTCATGGCTGGATTCACCTACAAAATCGCTTTGAGTGGTTATCATAATAATAGGAAGCTGTTCTGAATTAAATTTTGCCCTGACTCTTTTGGTAAGTTCAAGTCCGTCTATTTCCGGCATGTTTAAATCAGTAATTACAAGATCCGGTTTATCTTTTAGGATAATATCAAGCGCTGTTAGAGGGTTTTGATAAACAACAGGAGTGAATCCTAATGTGTGCAGCTTTTTTTGATATAGTTTCAGCATCATGGCAGAATCGTCAACAGCAAAAATAGTAAATGTCTTCACTTTTTTTCCAACTTGAGATAGTATTTTCTCCTCTATTTTGTTATTGCCCTCTTTATTAAGAAGATCTGTAAAATGCTTACGGACTTCTGGATTTGCTTTTTTAGTAAGATAATCTACTGCTTTTTCTGTAAATCCTTCCCAGTTAATAAGGGATGAGAAAATTTGATCAGACTCTGAATCAATAATTACTGAAATTAACTCCGCTGACTGTTTTTCATCAGAATTTACCATGTTCTTTATGCCAGCTATTAAAACATTTGAAGGATTGTTATTAATAGCTTTTGCTGCTGACATACGTACTTGTTCATCAGGATCTTCAAGACCCATGGCAAGACTTATGGCTGATTTGTTTGAAGGAAGTTTTCCAAGAGCTTCATAGGCACCAAATCTTACATTGGAGTTTTCCGGTTTGCTGTACAGAAGTTTTTGTATTGCAGGTATTGCTGTTTTATCACCTATATTTCCCAAAACAGTCAATGTATGTATTAAATAATCATTGGTTGTTACAGATTTTAAACTTTCAGTGAGAAGTGGTACAGCCTTTGGTCCAAGAGAAGTGAGGCTTTTTATAGCAAAATTTCGTATTGTTGTATGTTTGGATGCAAGGAAATTTATTATTTTTTCAAGTGATTGTGTGTTTTGAATATTTGACAGATAATGAATAATTTCTCCTGCACAACTTGAATCTTTTTCAGCAGCATCAGAGAGATTATTTATGGCTGCAGGTGTTCCTATTTCAGACAATGCTTTAATACTCGAAGTTTTTAAAGCATCCTGGTCAGAGGTTAAAAACCGAGTTAATGCAGGGACTGCAATTTGAGACCCTATGTTACCCATTGCATCTATTATAGTTATTATTGTTTCTGCATCATCTGTTTTCTGCATGACTTGCATGATTTGAGGTATTGTACTTTTAAGTTTTAAATCCTTTGCAATGTTTATATAAAGACATTTTTGTTCTTTGCTGTCTGCGTTTGAAAGCTGTTTTATAATTGCTTTTTCATTATTATAAGAGAGTTCAAGCAGAAGATCATAGAGCTTTTTTCTAACCTTTTCATGCTCAATATTAAGTCCATATAGATAATCCATAAGAGGAAAAGTAAAATTATCTTCGGATTTACTCAATTCAAATAGAGTTCTTTTTTGAATTTCAGAGGGTATTTTAGGAAAAAATTGTAAAAGAGCCTTGGCTTTAATCAGATCTTTATTTTGAATGCAAAATTTTATTTCAGAGATAAATTCATCTTTATTAATTTTTGCCATTTAAATGCTCCCTGGTTTTGTTTAAATTTTTATATGAAACTCCGTCCAATGGGCTGTAATCATGAGAGTTTTAATTTTCGTTGTGGCAGATAAATCTGCCATGTATGTTATATGAAAAAACATAAAGTTGATATGTCTCTTTTATGATTTGGTGGGGAAATCCAGGCCGGTATTATGGTCGCTATTCAAGTTCATAATAAACAGATCTTAAATATCTTTTTGGTTTAAAAAATGGCGCATCAGCTGCTATTGATTCTGTTGATCCGATTAAAAAATATCCATCAGAAGTCATTGATTTACAAAGTTTATTAAAAAGTGTTTTTCTGTCCTGTGCTGTAAAATAGATAGCAACATTTCTGCAAAAAATTATATCGAATTTACCAAGAGAGGCAAAAGAATCTATAATAAGATTCATTTTTTTAAAGCTTACCTTTGCACGAAGCTTATCTTTAATACGCCATGTATTGTTATCTGAAAAAGTAAAAAACCTTTCTCTTTTAGGCGCAGGAAGCCCTCTGCCTACTTCAAATTTATTGTATTTACCATAGCTTGCCTGGGCTATCACTGTATTTGATATATCTGTTCCTAAAAGCTGTATATTATATTTTGGGAGATTAAGGTTAAGTTCTTCAAGTATAATTGCTATACTGTAAATTTCCTGGCCCGTGGAACAGGCTGCACTCCAGATACGTATTGTAGTGGAAGAACTGTTCTTTGATTGTGATTTTTTTTTATCAATCAGATCAGGGATGATTTTGTGTTGAAGAAGTTCAAAGGGAGTAGAATCCCTGAAAAAATAAGTCTCATTGGTTGAAATAGCATCAATAATTTTTTTTTCAATAATTTTTTTTGGATCTGAAGATGCTTTTTTATAAAGTTCAGCAAAAGAGTTACAGGAAAAGTTTTTTAAAAGAGGACCTATTCTTGTCTCAATAAGATACTCTTTCCCTTTTGCCAAAAAAATCCCAGAGATTTTTAAAATATATTTTGTAAAAATATCGAATTCTGAAGGAGTTATTTTAATCATTATTTAAATTTTAAAACCTTTTACAGTATTTGTTATTTCATTTGCAATATTATAAAGAGGTATTATTGAGTCTACTATGTTTAATTCAACTGGTTCCTTTGGCATTCCAAAAACAACACAGGTTGCTTTGTCCTGTGCAATGACATATGCTCCATTTTTTTTCATAAGCTGCAATCCTGCTGTTCCGTCTGAACCCATGCCTGTCATAATAACGCCTGTTGATCTTCCAATATAATGGTGGGCTATGGATCTAAAAAGGTAATCAACAGAAGGTTTGCAACTGTTTTCAGGTGGGTCGTTTGTTATTCTAATGATTCTGTTTAAACCATCTACACCGGCAACTATTTTCATTTGTTTACCGCCTGGTGCTATATAAGCTGAGTTAGGAAGTATTGTTTCTCCATCAGAAGCTTCTTTTACAGTTACTTTAGATTTTAAATCAAGACTTTTTGCTAAAGAATTAGTAAAAAGAGGAGGCATGTGCTGAACTATTAGTATTGGTACTCCTATATCAGCAGGAATATTTGGAATAACTTCAGCAAGAGCATTTGGCCCGCCTGTTGAGATTCCAATAGCAATTATTTCTGATTTTCCTGATTTTTTCCTGGAAATATTTACATGTTTTTTAGTTGCCTTTTTGTCTGAAGCAATATTTTTAATGTTGTGCTGCTCTCTGTTTCCAGATATATTTTTGAGTTTTTTTATTACATTTCTTTGCCTTGTAAATGCTTTAAGCATAGGCGTAAGGGTATTTGCAACAAGTTTGGTGTTTTCAACCATTGTTCCTTTATCAGGCTTTGGAATAAAATCAAATGCTCCCAGTTCCAGAGCTTTTATCGTCATCTCTCCACCTTCATGGGTTACAGTGCTTAACATAATTGCACCTACATCAAGATTTTGACTGTTTATTTCATTTAAAACCTGTATTCCGTTCATTTCAGGCATTTCAATGTCAAGGGTTATTAAATCAGGTTTTAGCGAAGCTATTTTAGAAAGAGCAATTTTTCCGTTATTTGCAGTTCCAATAACTTCAACATTCGGTATTTGAGAGATAACATCACTTATGATTTTTCTGTAAACAATTGTATCGTCTACAACCAATATTCTTAATAATTCTGAATTATTCATATTGTTCTTTGTTAAATTTTTATAAAAGTATAAAAAAGATATTAAGAGAGGATTTCTTTTATATTTAATATTCCGATGAGACTGCTATCTTTTTTAACTACACCTTCAAAAAAAACTTCCTGAATATTTCCGATATTTGAAGGGGCAGGCTCTATTTTATCAGCTTCTATTTCAAAAACATCGCCTATTTTATCAACAAGCAGACCTATATGTTCTTCCTGAAACTGAACAATTATGTTTCGGTTCTCTTTTTTTTCTGAAAGGGATTTAAGAGCTATTTTCCTGCCAAGATCAATTACAGTAATTATTTGACCCCGCAGGTTTAAAACACCTTTAACGTAATCAGGTGATTGAGGAACATTTGTGGCGTTTGTAAGTTTGTTAATTTCCTGTATGTGTAGAATATTAATTCCGCAGAGAGCCCTTCCTATATAGAATGTAGCGAGTTTTACAAGTTTGCCGGAAATTTTATCTGCTGTATTTTCTAACATGAAATCCCTCTTATATTTTTTTTAAAATCATACATTTATTTTACTAAGATAAGCCTGAATGCTCACAAGAAGTTTTTCCCGATCAAGCTTTATCTGGTAATCATCTATCCCGACCTTTCTGCCTTTGGCAACATCTTTATCTGCTGCAAGAGATGTCAAGGCAATAACAGTATAATGGGAAAACCGGCTGTCTGTTTTGATTTTTTTTGTGAGTTCAAATCCGTCCATTACCGGCATTTCCAGATCTGTTACAATTATATCAATTTTTTCATGGTTATCTTCTAAAATATCCCAGGCAATACTGCCATCCTGTGCTTCAAAAACATTATATCCATCATCTTCCAAAAAACCTTTAACCTGATTTCTGAAAAAATCCGAATCTTCAGCAAACAGTATACCTGGTTTATTTTTCTCAATTTGATAAGTGCTATTTTTTTCTTCCCATTCAGGGTTTAATATTTTAATTATTTCAAAAATATCCACCATAAGTGTGGTGGTATTTTCTATAATACAGCTTCCTATTATGCCAGGCTGTTTAATAGAATGTGTGTCAACTTTAGCATTTGTTTCAACAGCATCAATGGGTGGATTTGCCATAAGACCTACCTCTTTGCCTGAAACAGAAAAAATTATGATGTCAATATGTTTTTTATCTGTGGGAAAAGGCTGAACCTTTGCAACTTCATCTAAAGAAAAAAGAGGCAGAGTTCCTCCTCTGTATTGAACAATTTTTTTCCCTCCCACTATTTCTATATCCGTAAATTTTATTTTTTCTATGCGTTCCACCAATGATAATGCTACGCAAAACTGTTCAGCATCGCCATTTTTAAACAAAAGAAAAGAAATATACTCCTCTTTTGCTTTTTTTATTAAAGATTCTTCTTGTAATGATTTTGCAACTCTGTCAGTTCCTTCAAGGGATGTAAGGTTAGCAATATGGGAAAGTCCTAAAATATCCAAAATCAAGGCAATATTTCCATCTCCCATGATAGTTGCTCCTGCATACGCATTGCAGGTTGTAAGATGCCTGCCTAAAGGTTTTATAACAATCTCTTCTGAATCTCTTAATTTATCTACTATTAACCCGTATTTACAGGCACCTGTAGAAACTACAGCAATATTTATTGCACTGTTCATGTTAGTTCTTCTCTCTGTTTCAGATCTTTCAAATAAGATCTCGTTTTTTGAATCATTTGCAAATTCTGTTTCATTTTCAAATAGAGGACTTGTTTTAGATCTACGGTCCGCTATATTATCTCTTCTATCAGAATATTTTTTGCCATCTGAGGGGTCAATATAGGTTGATTCAATGTTAAGGAGCTTTTTTAGGTTTAAAAGGGGAAGCAGTTGGCCTCTTAATCTTACTACATCTGCATCTCCTACTTTTTCTATGCGTGTTTTAATTTGATCAGGAGGAACTCTTAAGAGTTCATTTAAGTTTACCTGGGGAATTGCATATTTTTCTGTGCCTGATGAGATGATCTGACTCGGTAAAATAGCTAAAGTTAAAGGGAGTTTTATATGAACAACAGTACCTTTGCCCTTTTCTGACTCAAGCTCTACAATTCCTCCAAGCTTGTCTAAGTTAGTTTTTACTACATCCATGCCAACTCCGCGTCCGGAAACATCTGTTACTTTTTCTGCTGTTGAAAATCCTGGTAAAAAAATAAGAGAAATTTTTTCTTTTTCAGACATGGTGCTTGCTTCTTTTTTTGTTGCTAAACCTTTTTTAACTGCTGATTCCACTATTGTATTTCCATCCAATCCTTTACCGTCATCAGCAATTTCAATATTTACCTGGCCCGCTTCATGATAAGCTTTTAGGGTTATATTTCCTACAGGGTCTTTTCCTGCCTGTTTTCTTATATTTGGTGCTTCTATTCCATGATCAACTGAATTTCTAACGAGGTGGGTTAATGGATCATTTATGGACTCTATAATTGTTTTATCAAGCTCCACCTCTTTTCCATTAATATCAAGGTTGATTTCTTTGTTAAGACTTATGGCAAGATCTCTTACCACCCTTGGAAACTTA
>JASFBI010000076.1 GCA_030149595.1 Desulfobacterales bacterium | reverse complement strand
TATACTGGGGCGGTGTTATGGGTGATGAAGAGGATTATATAGCAAAAATGCGTACGGGTCAGCTCCAGGGTGCTTTGGTTAGTGGATCAGGAAGTATAACAAATGCTGTGTGCCCTGATATGTCTGTTGTGGAGCTTCCGTTTCTTTTTAATGCCTGGGCATGGGATGAAGTGGATTATGTAATGGATAAAATAAAACCTCATTTGTTTAAAGAAGCAGAGGAAAAAGGGTTTAAAATTCTTGTTATTTCAAATGTTGATTTTGACCAGATCTACTCTACCAAACATAATATAGAGACCATTGAGGACATAAAAGGAGCTAAAATTCTAACATGGTTTGGATCCCTTGAAAACAGAACGCTCAGATCTCTTGGTGTTTCTCCAATTCCTGTTAATGTACCCGAGGTTGTTTCATCAATAAAAACCGGAATTTGTAATATGGCAATATCGCCTTCCATGTGGTGGGTGGGAGCACAGCTCTATACTGATACAAAATATGTAAATCCTCTTCCAATTAGATATGTTCCTGGATTGATTTTGTTTTCCATGGATGTATGGGGTAAAATTTCTGAAAAAAACAGAAATATTATAAATAGTTTAGCCCCTGAATATGAAAGAGGGTTTAAGAAAAAAATAAAAGAATCTAACGAAAAAGCATATAAGGCAATGCTAAAATATGGAATAAAAGAGGTAAAGGTAAAACCAAAAGAGCTTGCTCGTTTTAAAGAAGCTACAAGACCGGTGTGGGATGAACTTGCTGGTAAATCCTATTCAAGGGAGATTTTAGATGAGGTTATAGGCTTGCTTGCAGAATATAGAAAAAACAAACAGGTTAGTATGCATAATTAAAGAAGGTCTTAGGGTAAAGTAGTCTGAAATGTAAACAATGTTCATGTTATAGTATGTGTTTACAATGGTAATTACCGTTAAAAATTTACTTGACATGTCCGCTCTTTGATAATAGATTGTTTGCAATAAAATTATAATTTTCTTATCTAATCAGGCTGTTACAGAACTAAACAAAATATTTTTTATATACAGTATAGCTTATTGCAAAAAGTAGCTTATGATGTATATGAAATTTTAAAATCTGCATTCCGTGACAGCCTGTTGACAATAATTTTCACATTTTGATAAGTTACGGAGTTATTTTTCTTAGTTGTTTTATTTTACCAATAGCGACAACACTATCTCCATCATGAAAGACATCATCAGCTTTCGGTATGTAATGATAATTTTTGTCACCGTTTTTACGCACAGCTATGACTTGTATTTCAAAATTGCTTGTAAGGTTAAGTTCTTTAAGGTTTTTTCCAACCCATCGTTTGACTGAAAACTCTTTCACTGCCACAGTTTTGTCAAATGTTAGATATTCGATAAATCCTGGCATCGCTATTCGATTTGCTATTTGTTTTGCCGCCATGTATTCAGGAATAACTACTTCGTCAGCACCTATTTTGTGTAGTAGTCTTTCATGATCTTTATGAATTGCTTTCACCCAGACTCTCGGTACCCCCAATTCCTTCAAGTACATAGTAATCATTATGCTTGCAGCAATAGAATCACCAACACTTATTAAGACGTGTTCTAAATCCTGAATACGAATTTGCTCCAGTGCTTCCCTGTTCATTGCATCTGCCTGGTAGATCTGTGTGAAAATATCCTGGGCAGATTTCACTTTTTCCTGATCATTGTCTACACCTAAAACTTCATGTCCAAGAGAAATTAATGATTGGCCAAACTTTAAACCAAATTTACCTAAACCTATGATACCGATTTGTAATTTCATATATGCTCCGAATATTAACCGATAGATAGTTTTTCTTCCGGCCTTGAGTATACAAGTTTTTGTCTGAATGATTGCAACGATTCTAAAAGGACGAGGGGACCTAGGCGGCCTACAAACATTAAAAAAATGATAATAATTTTGCCAATTGGTGACAATTTGGCTGTTAGTCCAGCACTCAACCCAACTGTACCAAATGCCGAGACTGCTTCGAACAAAATTTCAAGAAACTGCCCTCTTGCCTGTGTATGCGGGATATCTCCGCCTTCGGTGAAATCTAGGGCAATGACACATACGAAAATAATTACCAGTGAGAAAAACAGAAGCGTTAATGATTTGTTTATTGATTCTTTATCAACAGCATAGTTTCCAATAGCAACCTGTTCTTTTCCTTGTATCTGGCTCCAAATGAATCCTGAAAGTGTACGAAGTGTGGTAACCTTGATCCCACCAGCACAGGAACCTGGGGCCCCGCCAATAAACATTAAAAAAATCATGAAAACAAAAGATGCATTTGTCATGCTGGATATATCCAAAGTGTTAAAGCCAGCTGTTCTGCATGTTACAGACTGAAAAAGCGACGTTAGTGCTGCTTCATGAAATGGTAAATATTTTTTGTAGCCGATAAATTCCGCGAAATAGAGATACAGCCAGCCGATCCCAACGAGAAAAAGAGAAGTCTTAATAACTATTCCAAAATGCCAACTACTTTTTATCCTATGACTCCTTCTTTTCAAAAGTGACCATAGAATGAATTTTCCCTCAACGATAACGGCAAAGCCGACTCCCCCTAAAATAATAAGGGTCATAAACGTCAGGTTGATAGGCCAATCACCTTTAAAGCGAACAAGGCTGTTTGAATTTAACGAAAAGCCCGCATTGCAGAAAGCCGAAATTGAATGAAATAGGGCAGAAAATGCTGAAAAATTATCTGGCTCCAAGACGATAAGCATAAACGCCCCAACAACCTCAATGATTAAAGTTGTAATTGTTAGTTGAACAAGAAATTTCCCTAAATGAAATTTTGAGTCATAAAGCAGGTTTTGTCCTACCGCTATGCGATCTGTGAGGGATACTTTTTTATTTACTAAGTAGAAGGCAAGGCTGGAAAAGGTCATTATGCCAAGTCCGCCAATCTGTATGAGAAACAGTATAATTATATGGCCGGTTTGTGTAAATGCATTGCCAGTGTCAACAACAGTCAACCCAGTTACACAGACAGCTGATGTGGCTGTAAAAAACGCGTCAATCCATGAAATCTCAGCAGATTGACTGCTAAACGATCCATGCAAAAGAATAGCTCCGGCTATTATTGCCGCCATAAAAAAAGTAATTGGCAATGATATTGGGGCAAATAGTTTGTTAGTATTTTTGATCATTGGGTGTAAGCCGAACGTAAAGATCACTGGTTGCACGGGGATTCCAGAAATCTTGTTTATGTTTATAATTTTGTTAAACCAAGACTTTTCAAAACGGATGAGACCCCCTGCAATCCAGTGAATCGTCATGTTAGCACTTAATAATAATTCTGTTTTGCATAATAAAATCAATATTTTACTATGTAGGCATTACAACATCCCCGTTTTTTTTAAAAAAAAGGTATGAATTCAACATTGAGACAGTATCTTTTTTTTAGTGATTCTTTTGATGAGTGTCATAAGCCATCCTCATAATATTCAACAAGTTGTGGTCTTTTCACAAAATACCATTGGTAATTTGGTAAGCTATGAGCAATTCCCTTTGCTATCATTTCAAGTACTAAAAGAGTATATTGAGTTAGTATAGTCATATTTGCAAGATAATTTTCATCAAACTCACTTGAATTTTTAAGGTTGTAATTAGCCTGTTCATTTGCAAGTCAGTATAGCTCAGATTTTAATTCTATATCTTGAAGTTTATGATAAACATATCTGCCGCCATAAGCCATTTTGATATGTTCCATTTTTGGTGCTGACATTATAAAGCTTAATAACCCCATCTTGATTGGCAATGGGTTAATATTATAAAACCACCAAAAGATTCTTACCATCCCTGATATTCTTACCCCTGTCGAAGTAGAGCGTCTCATTGGTAAAACCCGCAAGCTGCGCTACCGTGTTTTTTTGTTAACCACCTATTCAATGGGTCTTCGTCTCGAAGAAGTCTTGTCTCTTTAAGTTGGTGATATTGATGCCGGGCGCAAACGAGTCCATATTCGTCGCGGGAAAGGACATAAAGATCGGTTGGTATCATTTATTTATAAAATGAAATGCATAACTATATTGTAAACAATGTTTATGTTATAGTATGTGTTTACAATCGTAATTACCGTTAAAAATTTACTTGACATGCCCGCTCTTTGATAATAGATTACTTGCAAAATTATGATTTTCTTATCTAATAAAGAGTAGTTTAAAATTCAGGGGGGTCTTGTGAAATACAAGGGAGTGTTTGTAAAAAAAATATTTTTAGCAGTTTTAGTGTTTGGGTTTTTGATTAATACTGCATGGGCTGATGGGCAAAAGACAGTGATAAAACTCGCCTGTCTTGCACAAAAAGGTGTATCTGCAATGAGTTATCTCGATAGTACTGTTTTTCCTGGATATACAAAAGCCACCGATGGTGCTGTGGCTTTTGATATATACTGGGGCGGTGTTATGGGTGATGAAGAGGATTATATAGCAAAAATGCGTACAGGCCAGCTCCAGGGTGCTTTGGTTAGTGGGTCAGGAAGCGTTACAAGTGCTGTGTGTCCTGATTTGTCTGTTGTGGGGCTTCCGTTTCTTTTTAATGCATGGGCATGGGATGAAGTGGATTATGTAATGGATAAAATAAAACCTCATTTGTTTAAAGAAGCAAAGAAAAAAGGGTTTAAACTTGTTCTTATCTCAAATGTTGATTTTGACCAGATCTACTCTACCAAAAATAATATAGAAACCATAGAAGATATAAAAAGATCTAAAATTTTGACATGGTTTGGCTCCCTTGAAAATAGAATGCTCAGGTCTCTTGGTGTTTCTCCAATTCCTGTTAATGTACCCGAGGTAGTTTCATCAATAAAAACAGGAATTTGTAATATGGCAATATCTCCTTCCATGTGGTGGGTGGGAGCACAGCTCTATACTGATACAAAGTATGTAAATCCTCTTCCAATTAGGTATGTTCCTGGATTTATTATATTTTCCATGGATGTATGGGGTAAGATTTCTGAAAAAAACAGAAATATTATAAATAGTTTAGCTCCTGAATATGAAAGAGGGTTTAAGAAAAAAATAAAAGAATCTAACGAAAAAGCATACAGGGCAATGCTAAAATATGGAATAAAAGAGGTAAAGGTAAAACCAAAAGAACTTGCTCGTTTTAAAGAAGCTACAAGACCGGTGTGGGATGAGCTTGCCGGTAAATCCTATTCAAAGGAAATTTTAGATGAAGTTATAGGGCAGCTTGCAGATTATAGGAAAAATAAAAAAAATACAGCACAGTCTAAAAGTGTATATAAAAACAAAAAAGAGAGTTAATTCGTATGTCTTCATGTTAAAATAAGTGATTTTTCACAAATATTTGAGTTGGCGATATGGTTGTTATTTAAAAACTGATCTCATAGGGAAGAGTCACTTTTTTTATGTAATTTCCTGATGTAACAACCTGTCGCTATAATCCGTTTTTGATATTTGATAGTAGTTGATGAAAGCTCCATTCCTTACCTTAGATTTTAACTTTCAGTTAATAATACTTTTAGCTTGACAAAAAAATATCGTTATATAAAGATTAAATTAATCTGGGGAAAATAAATATTATATTTGATAATAGTGTTTTATTAACTACATCGTAGTTTTGTGTTTTTACCATAAACAGTGTTACTTAAGGGTAACCAATCTTTATTTTTTAAGAAAAATTACATTAAGGAGGTGCTATGGAAAACAGGAGTTTTTTTTCAAGGAAATTGCTTAACTTTTTTTTTATTTGGAGATTTGATTAAAGGAGAGGTGGCTTTTTTGGTCAAAAAACTTATGTTTGTTGTCGTATTCCTTGTAATTTTTTTAACAATATTTGGAGATTTTTTAGATGTTTTCAATGGTAAAAAAAATAAATTCCTATTTTGTTATGGCGGAAAAAATTTTGCTCTGTACTATGGTTTTTGTTTTACTGTTTTTGTCCTTTGGACAGGTTATTTTGAGAAATCTGTTTGATTTTGGTTATATATGGGTTGATCAGATAATAAAATTTCAGGTAATGTGGCTCTGTTTTATTGGTGCTTCTTTGGCATCGGAATATAAAGCCCATTTATGTATTGATATATTTTTATCTACAGCTACGGGGAAGTTTAAAAGGTTTTTGGAGGTCTCTTCAAATATAACCCTTGGGATGGTTTGCTGTTTTTTTATTTATGCCAGTATAGATTCAATTTTACTTCTTAAAAAAGCAGGTATTTCAAATGCTGTTCCAGGTGTTCAGGATTGGGTTATCAGGACAATAATACCATATTTTTTCGCAATTACATTACTTAGAGTAATAATAAAAGTTTTTGAAAAGAATAAAGAAGGGGAGATGACAGAACATTTACAATAGAGAGATAGTTAAAAGCCACTGTCTCTTTTTTTTATTTAAATAGAGAGTAATATATAGGAAATATACTGGAAATGGAAATTATACTGATAGTATTAGTTGTCTTGTTTTTGGTTTTAGTGGGAACCCCATTGTTTGCAGTTGTTGGCGGGGCGGCCATGTTTTGTTTTGCATTTATCTCGGATATAAAAATGGCTGTTGTAATAGGTGAGATGTGGAAAATAGCAAATGCTCCAGGGATAGTTGCTATTCCTCTATTTGTTTTTGCAGGTTATATTTTTGCAGAAAGTAATACATCGAAAAGGCTGGTTGATTTGTCCCGTTCTATTTTAGGCTGGCTGCCTGGAGGTCTGGGAATAGTTACTGTAATTGCCTGTACGATTTTTACTGCTATGACAGGAGCCAGCGGGATTACAATTGTTGCCATAGGCGGGCTTCTTATGCCGGCTCTTATGTCGGAAAACTATGGGGAAGGTTTTTCACTGGGTCTTGTTACATCAGGTGGAACCATAGGTGTTTTATTTATACCAAGTCTCCCTATTATTATTTATGGTCTCATAGGCCGTGCGGATATCTCCCAGTTATTTACGGGAGGTATTATTCCGGGTGTTATGATTGTTATTATGTTATCTATTTATTTAGCCTATTATGGAATAAAAAATAAAACTCCCAAGATTCCTTTTTCATTTAAACTGCTGCTTTCGAGTTTAAATGCTTCAAAGTGGGAACTGCCTGTTGTGGTCATTGTTATAGGAGGTATATATGGAGCTATAATAACTGTGGGCGAAGCTGCTACCGTTACTGCCGTATATGCTGTTGCTGTTGAATGTTTTATTTACAGGGAGGTCTCTTTTTCAAAGCTGATTGATATTGTTTTTGAAAGTATGAAGATGGTTGGAGCTATTTTAATTATTATGGGTTGTGCCCTTGGTTTTACAAACTATCTCGTGGATCAGCATGTGCCTCAGACAATAATGGAAATTCTGCAGCAGCATATCTCTTCAAAATATGTATTTTTACTTGGTTTAAATATATTTTTGCTTGTAGTGGGTTGTTTGCTTGATGTTTTTTCGGCGATTATAGTGGTTGTTCCCTTGATTGTTCCGGTTGCTTTAAGCTATGGTATTGATCCTATTCATCTTGGAATAATATTTTTACCTATTTTTTCGTTTGATTATTTACCTCTTCTGGTGGTATTAATCTTTTTGTGGCAAGTTTTAGGTTTTAGGTTACTATATTTAAGCTTTATGGTTATTGTCTTTCGGTCCTTTT
>JASFBI010000410.1 GCA_030149595.1 Desulfobacterales bacterium | reverse complement strand
GTTGTGCCTGCCGGATTCTTCTTTTGACAGCAACCTGAAAGGCTGTTTGGCCAAAGAAAAATTTATTAGTGATTTTGTAACCGAATGTGCAGGTGTTTCAAATACTTCAAATGATACTCCAGATTCCACAATTCTGCCTTTGTCCATTACATATACTCTGTCAGCTACTTTTCTTGCTAAATGAAAATCGTGGGTAATATACAGCATGGAAAATCCCTGTTCACTCTGAAGTCCCTTGAGCTCTCTTAACAGATTTGCACTTGTTGAAGGATCTAACATGGAGGTTATCTCATCGGCAATAAGCAGTTTTGGCTTGCTTACCAGAGCTCTTGCTATGGCAAGTCTTTGTCTTTGTCCTCCGCTTAAAGCATGTGAGTATCTCTGCAAAAAACTACCGGAAGAAGGAAGACAAACCATGGATAGAGCATGGAGAGCCATCTCATTTCTTTTTTTTAAAGATTCCCATTTTATTACATCCAAAGGCTCTCTAACCACATCAAGAACTTTCAGCCTGGAACTGATTGATGAAAAAGGGTCCTGAAATACCAGCTGCATTCCGCCTGTTCTTCCGGTAGCACTAAACCCATTGACTTTTTTCCCCATGAAAAAGATCTCTCCTTTGTCCTGCTGTAAAAGGTTTACCAGAATATGAGCCAGTGTTGATTTTCCAGAACCTGATTTCCCAATAAGTGCCACAACCTCGCCGCTTTTGACAATAAGATTAAGATCACTTACTGCTGTATTTTTCTGGTGCTTCAATCTGTATGTTTTACATATTCCACAAGCATTAAGAAAAGTTTCTATTCCACCCTTATGGCAGGCCACTTTACGTTCAACAGCTACGTACTTAAGTTCAGGTCTTTTTTTACTGCAAATATCTTCACTCTGGCTACAGCGGGAATGAAAAGAGCAGCATTTTTCATGATTTTTTTGTGGAAGTACTCCTCTGATTCCCCAAAGATCTTTGTATTTAAAAAAAACAGGGGATGCATTTAGCAGTCCCCGTGTATAGCAATGCATGGGATTTCTTATAACATCTGCTGTAATACCCGATTCAACGATCTGCCCGCAATACATGGTGACAATTTTTGCTGTTACCTGCCTTAGTGCTGTAAGGTTGTGAGATATCATTATCAGTGAAAATCCCATCTGTTTTTTAAGATCTTTGATTAATTCCACTATTTGATTACTGCTTTCAGGATCAAGTGATGTAGTTGGTTCATCTATTATAAGAAGTTCAGGTTTGCAGGATACTGCCATGGCTATCAGTACCTTTTGCCGCATACCACCTGAAAGCTGGTGAGCATATCTATGACGATACAAAGGATCAAGCCCCACCAGTTCAAAAAGAGACTGAACCCGCAGGTCAGCTTCTTTTTTAGTTATCCCGAAATGTGTTATCAGGGGTTCAGCAATCTGTTCACCTGTACTTATGACAGGGTTAAAAACCTCAAGGGAATTTTGGAAAACAATGGCAATTTTCCTCCACTTAAAACTCTTAAGCTTTTTTTTACTCATTTTTAGAAGGTTTTTATGATTAAACAGTATTTCCCCGGATATTTTTGCATTATTATTAATCTGCATAATTGCCATAGCCAAAGTGCTCTTCCCACAACCTGATTCTCCCATAATTCCAAGGGAGTCTCCTTTTTTTACATGTAACGAAATATCATCAATTGCTGTAACATGGTCAGTACCACCATTATAAACAACAGTAAGGTTTCTTATTTCAAGCATTATTACCTCTTTTCCAAATGTATTGTTTTCCTCTTTACCATACGGGGATCGGCAATACATTCCAGATCCCGGCTGATAAAAGCGAGTGATGAAATCAGAAGGGTCAACGCAAGAAACGGGGCAAGCAGCCACCATTTCCAAAATTCAGTATAATAAATGACTTTAAAGCTGGTTGCATGATGAATAATAAGCCCCAAGCTTCCTGAAGAGGGATCACCCAGACCGAGAAAAGAGAGACATGCCTCTGCAACAACAGCCTTGCATGTAAGACGTATCATTGACACAGAAATCAAAGGAAAGGTTTCAGGCAAAAAATGTTTTTTCATTAAGTACAATGTTCCTGCTCCATACATTCCAGCAGCTTTTATGTAATTCTGATTCTTTAATACCAAAACCTGGGAACGTACAATTCTTGCCGTAAACACCCATGAAAAAAGTGAAAGAACAATTATAATATTTATAAGACCAGATCCAAAAAATGCTGCAAGAACTATCATTACCGGTAAATCGGGAAGAACTATCATTATATCTATAATACGCATAATTATTTTGTCTGGCACTCCGCCTTTAAGAGCTGCAAAAATACCGATTAAACCGCCGCAGATTACGGAGAGCATAGCTGTTCCTATCCCAAAAAGCAGACTAACCCGTGAACAAAAACACATTTGTGCAAAGAGTTCTAATCCAAGTTCA
>JASFBI010000075.1 GCA_030149595.1 Desulfobacterales bacterium | reverse complement strand
TTGAAATTGATGCTCAATAAGCTTTTCAGGATCATATACAGCCGATACTGTCCCTGTAATATCGTTTTTTTCTGCAAACATCACTTTTGCCGAGAAAATCCAGTTTTCAGGTTTAAAGTTTTTGCTTTCTAAGCAACTTTCGATTTCTCTATAAGCAGCACAGCCAGCTACAGCCGTACCATGTCCAACGATATCCTGTGTTTCTGTTTCACCTGTTTGAAAATTTTCTTCCCCGCCAACACATTTTTCTAACATCGGATGATTTGAAATAATACCGGAATCAATTATTAATATTCCAGTTGCATCATCTGCAGGTGAACCAAATTCAATATCTGATATATCTGGGATAGTGAGTTCAAAAGGGTTAAAATAAGATGAGGCTGGTCTATCTGCACGTGCTATCTCATTCAATTCAATAATTTCATCAAATACGGCTTTTGTTAACTTTATTCGTAATAACACAAATGATTTTGTTATTAATGTGTCAGTAACTCTAAACTGTGCCGCGTTCTGATACTTATCTTTTAACTGTTGAATAAATCGTTCATTTTTTTGTGGGTCTATCATCTTCCATAATTCTAAGTCTATAAAATCTGCCATATCTCCAAGTGGAGTGTTTCGAAGGTTCTGGCCTATCTTTTTTCCTATTGGTATGCTTTGAAAAGATTCGATTGCGTTGAAAAAATCGTACTTTGGCCCATCTTCTGAACCATAAGATGATAGTTTTTGCTTAAAAGCATCCAAATTGTCTGTATCGTTAAATACTATCCAAAAACCTTTTTTACCTTCTGCAACTGATAAAACATGAATTCCCATTGATGAAAGTATTTTTTCAATTCCTTTTGTGTGAACACTTTGATTTATTTCAATTTCATATATCAATGATGGATCAATTTGTCCTGAAAACTTTTGTTTTAATTCAGAAAAAGATTGAGTTAAACTATCCGCTTTTTCTGTTGCCTGTTGTGAAAAGGTTGTTCTGTTTCTTCCATTAGGTAGCGAGTAGCTTCCACCTCCACCACCTTTTTGTCGTTCAATATTGCTTTTGAAAATAGGAAGTCTAAGATGTTTTCTTTTTTCCATTATTTAGCCCCTATTTCATTATTTCTAACTTTTTCTCTCCTAATAAATTTATTAACTGATGTTTCAATGTCTATCATTGAAATTAGGTTTTTAGAATTAATAATGGTTGTTTTCATTGCCTCTTCCGTAACCATTTTTATATCAGCTGGTGAAAAATTTTCAGTCAAATGTGAAATTTTTTCTAAATCTATGTTGCTTTCTCTTTTCATTGGTTTAAGATATATTTCAAAAATTTGTTGCCTTATCTTAGCATCGGGAAGGTTGTAGTAAATCACATCATCAAAACGACGCCAAATTGCAGGGTCTAAAATATTCTGATGATTGGTTGCAGCAAGAATAATGCTATCCCCTTTGAGGTTATCAAGCATTTGCAAAAAATTATTTACGACTCTTTTTATTTCTCCATGTTCATGGTTATCATCTCTATTTTTCCCAATTATATCAAACTCATCAAAAAGAACAATCCATGTGGCATGCTCAATAAAATCAAAAACTTTGCGTAAATTACCAGCGGTCTCACCAAGATAGGATGATATAATTGCATCAAACCTTATATAGATTAGGGGAATGTTAAGCACAGAACTCATAATTTTTGCTGAAAAGGTTTTGCCTGTTCCAGGTTTTCCGCAAAGTAAAATTTTCTTTTTATATTGTAAGTTGTATGTTGCAAGTATATCCGAATCTTTAAATTCACGAACAATTTGCTCAAGTTGCTCCTTAGTTTCTTTTGAGATAATTAGGTCGTTGAAACTTCCTTCAAAGTGCTGAATCTCAAGTAATGGAAATCCTTTTTCCGTATCTCTCGGAATGGGAATATTGTTTTTAAATCTCTTTTTGGAAATCGAGATATCACCTGAATTATAAAGAGCCTTTTCTAAGTCTTTGGCGACAATATTGTGTTTTTTTCTTTTTTCTCTTTCTATGTATTCCCTTGCAGCCAGCTCAAAAGATTCATTGTCTTTATTGCTGAATGATAAGAATAGTTGTTTTATTAATTCTGAAGTTGTCATTATATTACCTTCGCTATATTTTTATTCAAAACTGATCCCTTTATTTTATTACACATAACGAATAAACTCACTAATTTGCGGAGTGCAAGGGAGTCAACATCCAGAACGTTTTTGTTCAACAAATAATTAAAACATTTCACATATATCTACATTGGCGAAATATATGTGAAAAAATGTTGTGAATTACTGAAGGCGATTTGTAAAAACAGTTTTATTTTGCCTTAAGATAATTCACTGCTTTGTCAAGACCATCAAGAGAAAGTTCAAACATTGGAAAAACTTTGCTGATTATATCTATAGAATGTGTGTAATACCACATATGAGAAGGAACAGGGTTGAGCCATGCACAATGGGGAAACATTTCAGAAAGAGACTTTAATCTTTCAATGCTGGGCATGCCGCTTCTATTGGTTAGATAAATAGATCCATCACGGCTCATAAGTTCATATGGAGCCATACTGGCATCTCCCACAATAATCAGACGGGTTTCAGGATCTTTTGATGCAAACTTGTCAATGGACACAGGGAGTTTACGTCTGCCAGGATCTGTCCACAGAGTGTCATAAATTGTATTATGGAAAAAATAAGTTTTAAGCTCTTTAAACCTTGAACGTGAGTGATTAAAAAGAGACTGAACAACATTAATATAAGGATCCATAGACCAGCCGCCATTATCTATGGCAAGAATAACCTTAAGCCGGTCTTTTAAACCTCTTTTAAAAATAATTTCAATTTCACCGGCATTTTTCATGGTCTGATAAATAGTCTCATCCATATCTATAATATCTTTGGCACCGGCTGGTACAAGATTTTTTAGCTTTTTTAATGCTTCGCCCATCATAGCCTGAGTAAGGGGGCCTTCCTGGGAATAGTCTTTATACCTTCTTTCCATGGCAACTTTAACAGCAGATCTGTTTCGTGAAACACCGCCAACACGCATACCTCCCGGATGTGTTCCTGAGTGTCCCACTGGCGAGGTGCCTTTTGTACCTATCCATTTATTTCCGCCGTCATGTCTTTCTGTTTGCTCTTCAAGTCTCTTTTTAAAATATTCTATAAGTTCATCAGGGGTAAGCTTATTTAAAACCGATTCATCAACGCCTAAGGCTCTTGCAATATCTGCCGGATCTTTTAGCCACTGCTCAAGAAGAGCTCTTGCTGTTTCATCTATTTCAGCCTGATTATATTCAGGTATCTCAACTCCTTCAAAATGATATGCAAAGACTTGATCAAAAAGATCAAAATAGCGCTCACTTTTTATTAAAATTGAACGGGATGAAGTATAAAAATCATCCAGTGAATTTATTAAACCTTTTGCAAGAGCTTTATGAAGTATTAAAAAAGAAGTAGGGCTAACCGGTACTCCAACTTCTTTTAATTTATAGAAAAAATTAATAAACATGCTTTAAAATTTTTCCTCTTTTATATAACATACACGGCAAATTTATCTGCCACAACAAAAAATGAAACTCTCATGATTACGATCTGTTAGACAGAGTTTCATATAAACAAGTAAGAACAGTAAAAAATTAAAATAAACGTCTGCGATTTAGGTTATTCTGTACCATGGCATAGTCCTGACTTTTTTTAAGCAGTACTCCAAGGTAAGGAATATTTCCTTTGGCCAGTTTTTTTGTTTTAAAATCAGGGTCAGTTTGAAGAGCTCTGATCCAGTTTATAAGTTCCCTTGTTGCAGGTTTTTTTTCAAGGGAGTCAACCTCTCTTACATTGTAAAATGCTGAAATGGCATTTTCAGCAAGATCGGAACTGATATCTGAAAAATGTACGTTTATGATTTTGCGCATCATTTTAGGATCAGGAAAAGCAATATGATGGAAGTTACATCTTCCAAGAAAAGGATCGGACAGGTCTTTTTTAGAATTGGATGTAATAATTATAACAGGTCTGTTATCAGCACCTACTGTTTTATCTGTTTCAATAATATCAAATTCCATCTGATCAAGCACATCTAACATATCATCCTGAAAATCTGTATCAGCTTTATCTATCTCATCAATTAAAAGAACAGTGCGCTTTTCAGCTGTAAAAGCCTGTCCTATTTTCCCCATTTTGATATACTCTTCTATGTTACTGACATCCCTTTTACTGTCCCCAAAACGACTGTCATTTAAACGGGTTAGGGTATCATACTGATAAAGAGCTTCCACAAGCTTCATGGAAGATTTTACATTTAAAACAATAAGCGGCATATCAAGATTTTCTGCTATGGCATGGGCAAGCATGGTTTTGCCTGTACCTGGTTCTCCTTTAAGTAAAAGAGGCATCTCAAGGGCTATGGAGATATTTACAATTTTAGCAACTTCTTCATCCAGAACATATTTGTCAGCTTTTGAAAATTTTTTCTCGGAAATATTTTTAGGCATAAACAACCTCTTTTTTACTGATTTAAGATATATTTCAACAGGCTGTGGACTGGTTTTCAATCCACATAAAAAGCTACAGCACTTTTCTAATCATTTCAGATACCCTGCTTGTCAGTTCAAGAACCCGTACAGCATCTGCAAACTTTAAAGACCCTGTTCCACAACTTGGCGTAATTAAAGACTGTTTTTTTATTGTTGTCAAACTGATTCCCAACTTTTCTATCATTTGGGCTTTTTCTTTCCATTTTTCATATATGGACTCAGCTGTCTCTTTTCTTAAATCATCCACGCTTAAAGTAGGAACAATACCCCATGCTAATATCTTTCCTGCTTCTAAAAATTTTTTTATTTCATCGGGATATAGAATAAATCTGTCAAAAAAAGAGTAAGCGTCAAAACTTACTATATCCACAGGTGAATCAAGAATAACCGGCCATTCGGCATTGGCACACACATGAATCCCTGTTAATGCTTTTTGTGAGTGAACAGCCGCTATCACTTCACAAAAACATGCGGAAACATCTTCTTTGGTTATACTTATAAACGCTGAAGAACCAAAGCCTGTAAGAGCTGGTTCATCAAAAAAAATAATAACAGGAATTTTAAATTTTTTAAGCTGATTTGCCTGCCATTTTGCTTTAAATGCAACCTGTTTTATAACTATATCCCTTAACTGGTCATCATAAAAAACAGCTTTTTTATTCTCATCCACAAGGGATGTTGCCAATGTAAAAGGACCTGTAACTTGTCCCTTTAAAGCAACAGGCTGTTTTTTTAAACTTTTTAAGTGGGAAAGAAATGAAAAAAAGCCCTTTGCAGTCTCTTTTGTAAGGGCAAATCTGGAGTTTTCAATATCTTCTCCCATTTCAGAGATAGCAAGGTACTCTTCATAAAAAGATACTACTTCCTGGTCAAATGTACTTTTTTTAGTATCAATATATGTATGGTCAGCAGTTTTGGTTATTCCTGGAATTCCAGGCAGAAACTGGTTTATCATTCCTTCTTCTTTGTATACCGGAAGCTGAACCCATAAAGGGATTTCTGGGGTGTGTTTAAAAACCAGTTCTGTTGCCTTATCGTGATTGTCCATGGGAAGACTTCCTATGAGAGAGGGAAGCGATTCTGGTTGAAAATTTATATCCATATTTAAAAAATCCTTTTACATTTAAATGCATGTATTAAATAAACTACTCTTTTATATGACCTGCATAACCTTTTATAGCTGTAGTTATCTTTGTTTGAGTTTTATACTTTAAAGTAAGGGGCTTTGTTTTAAACCTGGGAATCAGAGTTGCTGAAATACCGATGAATGTTCCAAAGGGAACTCTCTGTATGAAATTATAACTTTCAATTCTGCTTAAAATGGAGATTGGAACATCTGGAAACTGATAAACACTGCGCCATTTAACAGGAACATCCCCTAAAATTTCTTTTATAAGATATTTTAATTCCCATATACTAAAAAACTTTGCCCTGTTAAATATAGTTTTTGAAAAAATACCTTTTACCCTGCGTTGAAATCCTTTTATAGCATATTTATTTAAAACACCTATGAAAACTTTATCTTTAGCTACTCTGCATGCTTCTTCAATGGCTTTTTTAGGATTATCTACAAATTCCAGGGATGTGAAAAAGCAGGCATAATTAAAAGAGTTGTCTTCAAAGGGCAGCTCTTCTGCAACACCTCTATAAAGATCAGCTCTGTTTTTTAAATTGTTACAGGCAATATCAAGCATATATGGAGATGGATCAATTCCTGTAACATCCAGACCTTTTTTTTGTAAAGATAATAAAGCAGAACCTGTTCCACACCCAATATCAATAGCAGTCTCACCGAAAGATGGCTCTA
The DNA here is from genome assembly GCA_030149595.1 of Desulfobacterales bacterium. Lineage (GTDB taxonomy): Bacteria > Desulfobacterota > Desulfobacteria > Desulfobacterales > DAOWNP01 > DAOWNP01. The sequence goes on along the minus strand of JASFBI010000075.1, from coordinate 1,291 downwards.
ACAGTTGAAGCAGCAGTCTTGTTTCCAGTTCAGAAACCAGACTGTTATGGTGGTTACAATACCACTGTTCATATGTTAAAGCATCGTGAAAATTAAAAACATATCCCATAATTAACTTAGGAATGAGGACCAGACAATTTCAAAAACTCATGCACCTGCGATGTAAAAGAAATTTCAGCCTCATTTTTTATTTAAAATTTTATTTTGGAATAAAAAAATCTATATTTTTTATTCAGATGTACCATGTAAATTATTCCACAGGAATATTTTACCTTTATTTATTCAGATAACCAACTCAGATTTGCATTGGAGGAGTCTTCTATAAGATTTTTTTTGATTACCTGGAATTCATCTTCATTAATCACACCCTGTTTTTTTAATTTGGAAAGTTCTTTTAACCTGGTAATTACATCCATATTATGGTTCTGATTCTCATTTGCACAGGAAATTAATCGGGGACTATTATGTGTATTCATACTTCCTGAAGGCAGAAGGTTCATGTCACTGCCGGGAGATATTGATTTCCCATATGTAAAACTGATCAGCCCATTAAAAATAGAAACCTGAACGGGTGTGCCATTAACTAACTGACTTTTTACCCCCTGCATTACATTTGAACCATCTCCCCTGATTTTACCAGATGCTGCCCGGAAAAATTTAATTAGATAAAAGATAGCTGTTATCAATAACAGGGTGCTCCCAAAGATAATAGCATATTTAAAATCAATCACTCCTTGTATAATAACAATTACAAAGGCACCCATAAGGGGAACAGCAAAAAGTGCAATAATAATCATATAAAAAAGGCCAAGACTAGATAATATATTCATTTGACTTTTTATATAAGTATTTTTGTTTGTCATAAAACAGCCTCTTATAATTTAATAATTACAACGTATTACATATAATCATTATATATTATTTGCCTGTAATTTACCAAAAAAACACTTAGATGGTTTTAACAATGCAAATCTTTTTTACATGGCCGGCATCCCCTTTATTTCAACAATCTGGATGCTGTATCCTGTGAACACCTGCCACTTGTTCTTAATTTTATTGAATTTTAAAAAGAACATCATAGCATATAAAATATAAGCTTTCCAACCATTAACCTGATAAAATTCTACTATATAATATAACATTTAAAATTTGTAAAGCTAACTGACATTCTATTCTCAAATTTAAATTAATTATTTGAAAATATAAAAATCGGGGGACACCTTACTTAATTATTGACATTTTGTTCGTTATTTGATTGATTTGAATAATGGCACGTATAGCAAGGGTTGTT
>JASFBI010000002.1 GCA_030149595.1 Desulfobacterales bacterium | reverse complement strand
GGTCAAAAAGAATGGTTAAATCAGGCACTATCTTTTTTGTAACCAGCTTGTTTAACATCTTTATTTCAACTATATCAAGACCCCGGGCAAATCCCTGATATGCCAGGGTGGCATCAGTAAACCTGTCACATATTACTGTTTTACCTGCTTTTATGGCAGGTTCTATCACATCTTTTATATGATGTGCCCGGTCAGCCTGATAAAGAAGCAGCTCAGACATAGGAGCGATTTTTTTGTTTTCAGGATCTAACAGTATCTCCCTTATTTTTTTCCCTAAAAAAGTTCCTCCTGGCTCTTTGGTGATAATCAGAGTATAGTCGCAGGAAAGCAAAAATTTTTTAATGTTTGGGATTTGGGATGTTTTGCCAGCACCTTCTATCCCTTCAAGGGTGATAAACATGAATATTCCTTTGTTACAAATTATGCCTGCCTTTATAAAAAAAACGTTCCAATGGCCTGTGGTATGGAGTCCATGATGACCCATCTTCTTTATGATTATCTACAAACTGCCTTATTCCTGTTATTTTGGCATCAATGTCATCTACCATGTTTAATAAGACAGCCTCCAGGCTTTTGGGAGTTTCAGGAGATCCGAATTCACGGAGTCCATGATGGCTGATTATCATATGTTTAAGCAGTTTTTCAAGCTCATCAGGGAAAGATTTTATATTGCTAATTTTATCAGATATCATTTCAACACCCAAAATAATATGTCCAAAAAGTCTTCCCTTATCTGAATAATCAATGTTTGTGGTATATTCAAATTCTGTTATTTTACCGATATCATGTAGGATTGCTCCTGTTATTAAAAGATCTCTGTTGATACCTTTGTAATGAGCGGCAATTTTATCAGCAAGCATTGCTGTTGAGAGTGAATGCTCCAAAAGTCCTCCAAGATAAGCATGGTGCATATGTTTTGCAGCAGGAGCAAGTTTGAAACTTTTAATAAATACCTTGTCAGTAAAAAAAGAGTTTAGTAAAAGTTTTAAATTGGGTTCATTGACAGACTGTAAAATATTTAACAGACGGTCAAACATATCATCTGTATTATGTTTTGTAGATGGAAGAAAATCAGAATAATCTATATCTTCGGGGTCTGTTTTTTCTATTTTATTAATAATAAACTGAAGACTATTTCTGTATTCTGAAACAGTGCCGGAAACTTTGTAAGGTGAGCCTTTTTCTGTTTTTAGATTTGTTTCATCTGCATTATCCCACATCACAGCTTTTATTGTACCGCTTTTATCAGACAGTGTTATATTTAAAAAACTGTTTCCATCTTTTTTTTTTGAAATATGTTTTTCGGCAATAATAAAGTAGTTATTAACGAGATCTCCAGATTTTAAATCATTAATATATAATTTTTTCATTTTAATTTTCTATTTTAAATTTCCATGTTTTTAAGGGTTCTAAAAAATCATAATCAGTCATATCACATTTTATTGGTGTTATGGAGATATATTTTTCATTTAAAGCTGCTTCATCTATATTAAGATCTCCTGATGTATTATTTGTTCTGCATCCGTGCCAGTAATATCTATTTTTTCTTACATCAACTCTTTTGTCAATATATTCAGGAATCATGGAAACATTGTGTCTGCAGATTTTTGTTCCGGAAGTTTCTCTTATAGGTATGTCAGGTATATTAACATTAAGAAATGTTTGATCAGGTATTTTATTTTTCATAATATTATTTGCAAGCATTTCAGTATAAAGTGCAGTTTCGTTATAAAATTTCGGGGAATTGCTGTAAATAGATACAGCAATTCCAGGGATTTTATATAATGCAGCTTCTCTTGCTGCTGAAACTGTTCCTGAATAATTAATATTTGTGCCAACATTTGCCCCTGGATTTATTCCTGATATTATCATGTCAGGAATAAAATCAAGCAGTTCTAATATGGCGAGTTTTATGCAATCTGCAGGAGTACCGTTTATGGCAAATACAGGGTCGTTATTATCTGTTTTAATTTTTGATGCTCTAAGGGGCTCATAAAGAGTAATCCCATGCCCCACAGCACTTTTTTCTCGATCAGGAGCAACTATTGCAACTTCATGTGATTTCGAAAAGCAGGTGTAGAGTTCCCAAAGGCCTTTGGCAGAAATACCATCATCATTGGTTAGTAATATTTTCATTTTTTTACCTTTTTAAAGTTGTTTTTGTATGAGAAATTGAAGTAAAAAATTAATTTTATCCGTGAATGTTGCGGGTTTCGTCTTGAAATAAACAGATTATTTAAGTAAATACAGAATTAATCTGTTTATTCCTTTTTTTTAAAACTTAAAATAATAGGTTATATTTTGTTTGTAAAAAAATATTATTTAAATTGTTTTGTACTGTTTTTGGTTGTATTTATATTTTCTGTAAAATATCTGTTTGGACAAACACCAGAAGATCTATTTTTTAAATCCAATAACAAGCAGTCTGTAAAGATTCTATCTGATAAAATGGATTATGACAAGAAAATGAATATAATTTCTGCATGGGGGAGCGTTTCTGTTATTAGTGATACAAAAACTTTAAAAGCTGATTCTGTGCGATTAAATAACAATACAAAACAGCTTTATGCCAGTGGGAATGTAATGATGACTGCAGGCAGTGATATATTGACCGGTGATGCTATGGATCTTGATATTGATGCTCAAACAGGGGTTATTTATAACGGTATTATCTTTTTACAGGCCAGTCATTTTTATATAAAAGGTGATAGAATAGAAAAGAGAGGGAAAAGCAGTTATTTTATAAATAAAGGGAGTCTGACTTCATGTGATGGCGATAGTCCTGACTGGAAAATTTCTGCAACAGATGTGGATGTAACTATTGGAGGTTACGGCCATCTCAATAATGCAGTTTTATGGGCAAAAAACATTCCTGTCCTTTATTCTCCGTTTATGTTTTTCCCGTTAAAACAAAAACGGCAGACAGGTTTTCTAACTCCTGGATTTGGTTTTTCCAACCGGAAAGGATTTGAGTACCTGCAGCCTTTTTACTGGGAGATAAATGAAAGTTCAGATTTGACTGTTTATGAACACTTTATGGGCTACCGGGGGATAAAATCAGGGGTTGAATATAGATATGTGCGGAGTGAAGTTACAAAAGGTACATGTATGTTTGATTTTTTAAATGACAGTAAATTAAATGATGCTTTTGATATAGAGTCCGAATGGGGGTATGACCATGACTCGTATATGCGTACAAATAGAGACAGGTACTGGTTTAGAATGAAGCATGATCAAAAACTTGCTTTTGGGTGGTTTGGAAAGATTGATATGGATATTGTAAGTGATCAGGATTATTTAAGAGAATTTCAAAGTGGTTATTCAGGCTTTGACAAAACAGAAAAGTATTTTTTAAATGAATTTATGCGGCAGATTGACAGCTATGACAGTGTGACCAGGGTAAATAGTATATATGCTGGAAAATTCTGGGGAAACTATTTTTTAAATACAGAAATAAGATGGTATGATAATGTGCTTTTAAGAAGCTCTGATGAAACTGATACTACTTTACAAAAACTTCCATATATAGAGTTTGGTATCATAAAAAACCAGCTTTATAATAGCAGGTTATACTATGACATGAATTCAGAATATACCTGGTTTTACAGTAAAGATGGTATAAAAGGGTATAGGGCAGATATCTACCCAAGGATTTATATGCCCTTTTATATAGCAGATAAGATTAATATAGAGCCTTCGGCAGGATACAGAAGCACTTTATGGCAGATGGATGAAAAAAGAGATCATTTGTATAAGGATTTCAGTCAAAGGGGAATATACGATTTCAGACTTGATGCTTATACAGATCTGTATAAGATTTTTGATACAGGATTTTCAGGTATAGATAAGATAAAACATACAGTGCGGCCTCAGATTATCTATAATTATATACCAGAGCAGGATCAGGGAGAATATCCGTATTTTGATTATGTGGATAGAGTTGCAAAAACAAATCTTATAACATATTCTGTTACAAATACCTTTACAGCAAGGAGCAGCAAGGTTAAACTAGATTCTGAAAATATTATGGGGCCTGTATATACATATAATCAGTTTTGTCGGTTAAAACTGGAACAAAGCTATGATATAAACAGAGAAAAAGATGAAAATGAAGAGAAACCATTTTATCCTCTATACGCAGAATTATTATTAACACCGTTCCCAGGTTTATCAGTAACAGGAGATGCTCGATGGGATGTTTATGGCAGTTTTTTTGTTTCACATAATATTTCTGCTGGAGCAAGTACTTTACGTGGAGATCTGTTTTTTATTGAACACAGATACGGGCAAAATATAAATGAATCGCTTTTTTTTGATTTAAGTCTTGTAATTTCAGATAAAATAAGTGTATTTGGAGTATATGAACATGATCTTTTAAATGATATTGATGTAGAAAGAAGTGCAGGTTTTAAATATTCCCCTTCATGTTGGTCATTAACCTTTAAATATGTTGATAAAGAAGATGAGAGGCAGTATTTTTTTTTAATCAATCTTAATGGAATTGGTGGGTTTGGGGAAGATCTTGAAGGCTCTTCCATAGAAAGTGCATGGTAAGAATATTGCAGGAATTATGATTTCCCTTCCTTTTTTTTCTGAACTGTAAAAAAAATTGATTCATTTTTGTTACTATGGCAATCTATAAAGAAATAACGTATTCTTGGTATGTAATTCATACAAAAAGCAGATTTGAAAATGTTGTATACGATGGGCTGGTTAAAAAAAGGGTGGAAGTTTTTTCACCTTTGATAACTGTAAAAAGCAAAAGGCTTGACAGAAAGCTTTTTTACAAGGCCCCTCTTTTTCCTGGATATATTTTTGTTAACACAAGTTCAAACCCAGCTGATCAGTTAAATATATTAAAGACCACAGGTGTTGTTCGTTTTATTGGAAATAGCAGAGGGGCAATAGCTGTTTCAGAAAGAAATATTGAATCTTTAAAAATTATGGTTTCAGCAGATAAAAAAATAGAAACAGGAACTGGTTTTAATGCAAAAGATAAAATTATAGTTATAAATGGTATCTTAAAAGGAGTTGAAGGCTATTTTGCCAGTTATTCAGGAGAGGACAGGGTTGTTGTAAATATTGAAACACTGGGACAATTTGCAGCTGTTAATATTAACAGGGATGATGTTGAATTAATCCCAAAATCATTAATAAAATGAAGTTTTAAAATAATATATAACTACTTGACATCTTATTTGTTTATGTTTAAATAAAATTTAAAAATTAAAGAAAATACATAAGGATTATAAAACTTTTGTATTTTATATATTTGATTGGTGATGTATTTTTTGTCAGGAGAATTTATGAATAAACTGGATTTGATTTCAGCTTTAAAAATGGAAACTGAAATTTCTAAAACAGAAGCATCAATGGCTGTGCATATATTTTTTAATTCCATGGCAGATGCTATGGCAAGAGATGAAAGAGTTGAGGTTCGAGGTCTTTGCAGTTTTACTGTGAAAAAATACAAGGATTATATAGGCAGGAATCCTAAAACAGGAGAAAAAGTTCATATATCTGAAAAAAAGCTTCCTTTTTTTAAATGCGGTAAAGAACTTAAGGATAGAGTCGATTATTAAAACGTGAAAAGTATTGATCCTCTTTTATGGTTTGAAGTTCTTAACTTTCAGCAAACTCAATTAAAGCAGATAGAGTTAATGCTGAAGAAAATAGCTTTATCATCCCATTCATTAGTTTTTTCAGGAATAACAGGGATAGGGAAAAAAGCAGGTGCAGTTTATCTTGCCATGGCTGCAAACTGCAGTCAGGTAATTAAGCAGATAGATAGCAAGCCTTGTACCCATTGCAGATCCTGTAAAAAAATTATAGCTGGAACTCATCCTGATATTGTTATTATTAAACCGGATAATGGATTAATAAAAATCAGCGTAATCAGAGAGCTTGGCAAAATTCTTGTGTATAAGCAGAATGAAGCCAGAGTCCGTGTTGTAATAATATGTGATGCCCATAAAATGAACAAAGAGGCAGCTAATGCTCTTTTAAAAATGCTTGAAGAGCCGCCAGCAGGGACTTGGTTTGTTTTGACGGTAACAGAGAGACTTGATCTGATTCCAACTATTGTTTCACGATGCCTGCATATAAGATTTTATCCTATTTCTGTTGAATATTTAATAAAAATTTTAGTGGAAAAATATAAAGAGCCTTTGGAAACAGCAAAAATTATAGCTCCTTTTGCCAGTGGAAGTCTTGAAAAAGCTGTTTTTATGGCTGGTAATAACTGGGTTGATTTAAGGCACAATCTGATAACTGAACTGGACATGCTTTTAAACAGTTCAGTTGTGGAGCAACTTGTTTTTACAGAAAAACTTTCAGGGAAAAATTTTTCTGATTATATGGAAATTATCAAAATTTATCTCAGAGATCTTGTGGTGGTAAAATATCATAAAGAGATGCTTGTTTTTGATGAATTAAAAGATAAAATAGATATATCATCAAAAACAAAAAATGTAGAGTCTTTAATCTCATATATTTATGCAGTTGAGAGGATTTTGCAGATGTCAGAGAAAAATTTTAACAATCGGTTGATGCTTGATGCCTTGGTGTTAGAAAAAAGCAAGTGTTTACAATCTGAAAAATTGCAGGCCGTTAGCGTTAATCCTTGCAGTAATAATTAATATATTTCTTTTGGAAAGTAAAATGGGAAAAGTTGTAGGGGTAAGATTTAAAACAGCAGGAAAAATTTATGATTTTGATTGCGGAGCCTTTGTTTTGTCTTTGGGTATGCCTGTTATAGTTGAAACAGAGCAGCATTTGGGTTTTGGCACAGTGGCATCTGAGCCAATTTTACAAAGTGAACGAAAATCCAAAAGACCTCTTAAGAAGGTGTTTCGTATAGCCAGTAAAGAAGATTTTGACCAGCGAGATAAAAATATTGAAACAGAAAAAAAAGCACATGTATTTTGTCTTGAGTGTGTAAAAAAGCTTGACCTTAAGATGAGCCTGTTTTCTGTTGAGAGTACTTTTGATACAGCAAAATTCATATTTTTTTTTACAGCAGATGGAAGAATTGATTTCCGTCAATTGGTGAAAATGCTGGTGAAAAAATATAAAAAGCGAATTGAAATGCGCCAGGTGGGTATAAGAAATCATGCTAAAATTTGCGGGGGAATAGGCCGGTGCGGCAGGGTTTTGTGCTGCTCTTCATTTATTGAAAAATTCCAGCCGGTTTCCATTAAAATGGCTAAAGATCAAGGGCTCTCTTTAAATCCCACAAAAATATCCGGACAATGTGGACGATTAATGTGTTGTCTTACATTTGAAGATGATGCATACAGGCATTTAAAAAAAAAATTTCCTAAAATAGGGCAGAAAGTAAAAACAGATAAAGGAACAGGGAAAATTATCCGTCAGAACCTTATAGGCAGAAGTGTTTTGGTGAAAACCAAAGATGATATGGAAGTAGAAATGCCAGTTGATAAAATAGAATATACTGATCATAAGGAATAATATGAAAGATATTTTTTATATAACCACCCCTATATATTATGTTAATGCAAGGCCTCATCTGGGACACGCCTATACTACAATTTGTGCAGATATAGCAAAAAGGTTTCATAAAATGAAAGGGTCTGAAACCTTTTTACTTACAGGAACAGATGAGCATGGTGATAAAATTGTTGAAGCTGCAAAAAAAGAGCATAAGAGTCCCAAAGATTATGTAGATCATATAAGCGGGCTTTATAAAAAGCTGTGGCCTGAACTTGAAGTGGAATATGACTGTTTTGTCAGAACAACTGACAAAAAACATATAAAACTTGTAAAACAGATTTTACAAAAGATTTATGATTCAGGAGATATATACTACAGTGAATATGAAGGTCTTTACTGTTATGGATGTGAAAGATTTTATACAGAAAGAGAGCTTGTGGATGGAAAATGTCCTGACCATGATAAAGTGCCTGAAAAAATTAAAGAGTCCAATTATTTTTTTTCCATGAGTAAATATCAGGACTGGCTTATAGATCATATACAGAAAAATCCTGATTTTATACGGCCTGGAAGATATAAAAAAGAAGTTTTGGCTTTTTTAAGGGAGCCCCTTGAGGACCTTTGTATTTCAAGGCCAAAATCAAGGCTTCAATGGGGAATTACTCTGCCTTTTGATGAAAACTATGTTACTTATGTATGGTTTGATGCATTGATAAACTATATTTCAGCACTGGGATACCCTGACCATGAAAATTTCAAAAAATTCTGGCCTGTATCCCAGCATATTGTTGCCAAGGATATTTTAAAACCCCATGGGATTTATTGGCCAATTATGCTCCATGCCGCAGGCATTGATCTGTATAAACATCTTAATGTTCATGGCTACTGGAATGTGGATGAATATAAGATGTCAAAAACATTAGGCAATGTTATAGAGCCTATGGAACTTAAAAATATTTCAAGTACAGATGCATTCAGATATTTTTTATCCAAGGAGATGGCTTGTGGATTAGATTCAACATTTTCAGAAAAAGCTTTTGTGCATAAAATAAATTCTGATCTTGCAAATGATCTCGGAAATTTATTTTCCAGGATTTTATCCATGGTTCATAAATATTTTGACGGTATAGTTCCTGAGTATGATGTAAAATATGATGAAGGCATGCTAAGTGATTTAAAACAAAATGCCTGTGATGCAGTATTAGCTTTTGAAAAAAACATGGAGACCTTTGCATTTCATAAAGCTCTTATGGCTGTGTGGAAATTTATAGGAGATATGAATAAATTTGTTGATAGTTCTGCTCCCTGGACCCTTTCCAAAAAAAAATCAGACAGAGGGCAGCTTGAAGCTGTTATGTACTGGCTTGTGGAAGGTTTAAGGGTTATATCCGGTCTTATATATCCTGTTATGCCTGATACAGCAAAGATAATGCAGAAACATTTAGGAATGGATCCTGATTTTTTCTTTTTTAATTTTGATTTGCTTAAAAAATGGGGTGAAATTAAACCCGGCACAAAAATATTAAAAACTGTAATTCTCTTCCCGAGAATTGATCAGAAAAAAAACAGTGATGAACAAAATGATGTTCTGCCTGTAGACGGGCTGAAAATTAAGCCTGAAATAAGTTTTGAAGATTTTTTAAAAGTTGATCTTCGTGTTGCAACAATTATTTCTGCAGAAAAAGTACCCAAGGCAAAAAAGCTTTTAAAGCTTGAGATGGATATTGGTGAAAAAAGAGTAGTTATAGCAGGGATTTCCAAAACATATTCCCCTGCTGAATTGATAGGAAAACAGGCAGTAATTGTGGTTAATCTCAAACCTGCAAAAATTATGGGGATTTTATCAAACGGGATGATGCTTGCTGCAACAGATGATGATGGATGCAGCATGGCAACTGTAGATAAACCTGTGGCAGCTGGTACAAAACTGAGCTGATATTTAGTGTCCAGGCTAAAACTGTGGTTTTCCTTCAATCTCTATTAAATCAAAGTTTTGTAAAATATAGTATGCTTGGTAAGGAACTTAGCAGCTTGTTGAGGGTTCGCAGCTGATTTTAATGAGGAGATAAGTGCAACCATATTATCATAAAAACAGAGACTGGCGAAAATATCAGGCAAAACTTCAATTAAACAATAGAGTCAATACAGCAAAAGTAAGAGTTATAAAATGGATATCAGGTATTTTTATATGTAGTCTGCTTATTTTTGGTATACGATTTGCTGTAAGCAGTAAAATTAATGATTTTACAAAGGGAAATTTTTTTAAAAATACTGATGTTTCAGTTGATAAACAGGAAAAGCCTCGGGAAATTTTAAAGAAGAGAGATATTCAGTCTCTTATTAAATCAGGGAGTCTGATTAATTTTACAGGCAAGAGTATAGATATTGATTTTAAAGGAGAGAAATTTACTGCAGCTATTTCCATAAATAACAATTTGCAGAAAAAGCTTATTAACAATCTTGACAAGGTAAATTCACAATATATAGGTATTGTGGCAATGGAACCCTATACAGGGGAGATTTATGCCATGGTTGGTTATGACAGATCAAACAAAGGCATTAATCCGTGTGTGGAAAGTATTTTCCCTGCTGCAAGTATATTTAAAATAATAACAGCTGCGGCTGCAATCGATACGTGCGGGTTAAAAAGTAATTCTCAATTATTGTTTAATGGTAGTAAATATACTCTGTATAAATCTCAGTTAAATAATAGAAAAAACCGCTATACAAATAAAATTACCCTGGCAGATTCTTTTGCTCAATCAGTTAATCCTGTTTTTGGTAAGATAGGAATGTTTAAATTAGGAAAAGATGTGCTAAACAGGTATGCTGGTGTTTTTGGTTTTAATCAAAAAATTGATTTTGAGATTCCTCTCTCTAAAAGTCATTTTAAAATTTCAGATACTCCCTATAATCTTGCTGAAATTGCCTGCGGATTTAATAGAAATACTTTAATATCACCTGTTCATGGTGCAATACTGACTTCTGTTGTGGTAAATTCAGGAGTATTAATTGAACCCACAATCGTAGAAAAAATTTCAAATTTATCTGGAAAAGAGATCTATCATACCAGCATAAAAAAAATAAATAGTGTAATACCTTCTAATGTATCTGAAGAAATTAAAAAACTTATGCATAAAACAGTAATATCAGGGACTGCAAGAAAATCGTTTTCAGGATTTCGCCGTGATAAAATTTTAAAGAGACTTTATATAGGCGGAAAAACAGGGTCCATAAATAACAGTAAGTCATATAATATAAGATATGACTGGTTTGTAGGGTTTGCAGAAGAAAAAAATGGTAAAGAGAAACTTGTTGTATCGGTAGTTGTTGCACACAAAGACTATATAGGAAAAAGAGCAGGCAGTTATGCCAGAATAGCTTTCAAACAATATTTCAGTGATTTTTTTGCAAAAGTGGACAAAAAGGGTAAAGGGAAATATTTAACTGCGAGACAGGCTGTTGCAAAACACTAATTTATCAAGATTTTTGCATTGAAAAATTAATTTTGATACTCGGAATACAACAAATTAACCTGTGATTAAAATAACTTTCTAACTTCAACTTGGAATAATTTTCATTATGCAATAATTTTCTTAGTGCAAGTAAACTATAACAACCTTCCACATATTGATTTAGGAGTCTAATAATGCCTGGTTTTGAAATATTTGGCAAAGAGGAAAAAAAAGAAGTTTGTGATGTACTGGATACTGGAGTTTTATTTCGCTATGGTTTTGATCAGGTACGAAATAACCACTGGAAGGCGAAAACGTTTGAAAAAATGTTGTCTGAAAAATTAAGCGTGAAACATTGCCATCTCTGTTCAAGTGGAACGGCTGCTTTAAATATTGCCCTGGCTTCATGTGGAGTGGGTGCAGGAGATGAAGTTATCGTTCCTCCTTTTACATTTATAGCTACTATAGAAGCTGTGTTAAATGCAGGTGCCGTGCCTGTTTTTTCAGATATAGATGAAACGCTCTGCATAGATCCTGGTGCTTTAAAAGAGAAAATAACAGATAAAACAAAAGCTGTACTTGTGGTTCATATGTGTGGAGCCATGGCGCAAATTGATGAAATTGCAGATTTTTGCAAAAAAAACGGATTGATTCTTATAGAAGACTCATGCCAGGCTGTTGGAGGTACTTATAAAAACAGAGCTCTCGGTACATTTGGGAAAGCCGGCTGTTTTTCATTTGATCCTGTAAAAACAATAACATGCGGAGAAGGTGGTGCTATTGTAACAGATGATGATAAAGTCTATAACACGTCCCATGCCTTTTCGGATCACGGGCATGATCACAAAGGAGATGACAGGGGGCTTGAAGGACATGAAATGCTGGGTTTAAATTATAGAATAAGTGAGCTTAACGCAGCAGTAGGAGTAGCACAGCTTTCAAAGCTTGATATGATTTTAGAAAAGCAGAGAAACTTTAAAAATATCATGAAAAATGCTTTGTCTGGAGTAAAAAATATCTCATTTAGATCAGTTCCTGATCCCAAAGGAGATTCTGCTACTTTTCTCTCTTTTTTTATGGAAAATGAAGAAAAAACAGTACAGGCTTCAAAAAATCTTGGAAATGCAGGGGTAGATGCTTGCTTTTACTGGTATATTAATAACTGGCACTATTATAGAAATTTTACCCATCTTCATAATTTATCTTCACCAGCTCCTCTGCCATTAACTCTGATAAAAGATCTGCCAGATTATAAAAATATAAATTTAAAACAGTCAGATGAGATAATGAAAAGATGTTTATCTTTTTTAATTAAGCTTTCATGGACAGAAAAAGAGCTTTTAGAAAGAGTTGATAAGATAATTACAGCAATAAGTCTATAGAAAAAAACCAGCTTTGGTTTTAAATTTTGGACATAAGATTTTGTTAAAGTACGAACTTAACTCCCATCCACTAAAGATATAGGATAGGTTATACTCCTATCTTAATTTTTTAAAGGCGTAAATATGTTTAGAAATTTTAAAGTAGTTTCCCAGGTTGTTTTTGGACGTGGTTGTTTTAACCAGCTTGATGATATTATCTCTAAAAAAAGAGATTCAGATGCATCAGCCATGATTTTTTTAATAGATGATGTGTTTGAAGAGAGTGATATAAAAAGCCGGATAAAACTTTTAAAAAATGATGAAATAGTATGGGTTAATGTAGATGATGAACCAAAAACAAAATATATTGATGAGTTAACTGCAGAGATAAAAGACCATATGAATCAAAAATCTGCTGGTCTTCCAAAAGGTATTGTCGGTATAGGCGGTGGCTCTGCTCTGGATCTGGCAAAAGCTGTGGCTTTAATGCTTACAAACCCAGGTGGATCGGCTGATTATCAGGGTTGGGATCTTATAAAAAATCCGGCACTGTATCATGTTGGAGTGCCCACTTTATCTGGAACAGGAGCAGAAGTTTCACGGACAACAGTTTTAACCGGACCTGAAAAAAAACTGGGAATTAATTCAGACTATACAGTGTTTGACCAGATTATTCTTGATCCGGAACTTATAAAGGATGTACCCAAAAAACAGTGGTTTTATACAGGTATGGACTGTTATATTCACTGTGTAGAGTCTTTAACAGGTACATATTTAAATACATTCAGTCAATCCTTTGGTGAAAAATCACTTGATTTATGCAGGGAGGTTTTTTTAGAACACCCTGAAGATTCTGATGATAAACTTATGATGGCATCTTATTTTGGGGGTATGAGCATAGCCTATTCACAGGTTGGAATCTGCCATGCCTTGTCATATGGTCTTTCATATGTTTTTGGGATTCACCATGGAGTAGGGAACTGTATAGTATTTAATTATCTTGATGAGTATTATGCAGAGGGTGTTTCTGAATTCAGGAAAATGATGGGAAAAAACAGTATTGAGCTTCCGTCAAATATATGCCCTGATGTTACAAAAAAGCAGATTGAGATAATGACAGGTGTGGCATTGGGTTTAGAACCTCTTTGGGAAAATGCTCTTGGTAAAAACTGGAAAAAAATAATGACAAGGGAAAAAATAGAATCCCTTTACAAAAAAATGCTGAGGTAACAATGAAAAATATAATACAGTGTTTTAAAATCGTCTGTATTTTTTTTATAAATATTATTAAAAGAAATGTAAAGATTTGCTTTGGGAAACCGGATATTTTGTGTAATAAGAGCTGTATTGTTTTTTTTCCTGTTCAAACAGCGGTTTTTTTCTGTGGTATTGCCGGTATTGTTTCTTTTAAAAGTAAAAAAGAGGAAGATTCTTTTGATTTAAAACAGATAGAAAAAAGTATAGACCAGATAACAAATGCAGGATATTTTATTTGTTTAAAAGAAAATGTGCTGTCAGAAAAATATCTTGGCGGAAAAGCTGTTGCAGACAAACTTTATAATCATATAAGAGAGATAAGCCAGTCAGACTATTTTTTTCAATTATATAAAAATGATCAATTATATGAAAAGCTTTTAAATTCAGCACAGTTCTTAAAAAACTTTATAGAGAAAGAAAAAAAGGTTATAGATAAAAATACAGGGTATATTTCAAAGGATGATTATAAAGAAGTATCAGATAGAATTGAAACAATAAAAGATATAGTCTGGTCTATTTTATATGAAATATCAGGGAATATTAAAAAAGTAAAAAATCTCCTGTCTCTGTTTGATAGAGAGTTAAATCCTGTTCAATTAAAAAAATATAAAGAGATTAATATAGTTTTAAACAGTATAGGATATCTTGAAGTAAGGGGCAGGGATTCTGCAGGAATTTCCATATTCTATCATCTTAAAAAAAAAGATTACCAGGAGTTTGAAAAAAAAGTTCTTAATAAAAATCTGGCAGAAGAGTTTGAATTTAGAAGAGATACAAATATTTTGAAAAACAGCAGAATAAGTGTTAACTGCATCAATAACCATGTAGGAATTTGTTTTACCTATAAAATAGCATCTGTGGTTGGAAAATTAGGAGATAACACAGAATTTTTAAGAAACCAGATAAAAAATGATTCCATACTTTATGAACTGAGTCTTTGTGCGGATATATCTTTTACAGTAACAGCCCATACAAGATGGGCATCGGTTGGTGCTATTACCGAATCTAATTGTCATCCTGTAGATAACACTATCTCATCCAAAACAAAAAGAGATGAGATTATACATGTAAGCTTAAATGGAGATATTGATAATTACGTTGAATTAAAAGCTGAATTTGAAGAACAATATGGTACTGTTTCTACGGAAATAAGTTGTGATACAAAAATAATACCTTTGCAGATTCAGTTTTATATAGATCGGGGTCATGATATAGCTGAAGCATTCAGGCTTGCTGTAAATAAATTTAAAGGATCCCATGCAATCATTATGCATACAGATATGGCTCCCGGTAAACTGTTTCTGGCTCAAAAGGGAAGCGGTCAGGCCATTTTTGTGGGAATAGCAGATAGTTGTTATATTGCAGCATCGGAAGTTTATGGGGTTGTAGAGGAGACCTCCTCTTTTATTAAATTAAACGGAAGCCTGCTGGTTGATAAAAAAGCAGGAGTATCAGGGCAAATATTTATTCTTGATGCACAAGGTGCTGGCGGTAGGGAAGGAAAAGAAGCGTTCTATTATGATAATACTCCTGTTAATTTAAAAAAAAGTGACATAAAAAATACGGAAATTACTTCAAGAGACATAGATAGACAGGATTTCCCCCACTATTTTTTAAAAGAGATTTCAGAATCACCTGTATCTGTTGAAAAAACCATACAAAACTGCTGGAAAATAGTTAAAGATAATAATAATATTGATAGAAAAGCCATAGTTTTAGATGAAACAGTTGTTCCCGGTAAAGTTAAAAAAGAAATTGTAGAAAATAGAATAAAAAGAATTTTTTTTGTGGGGCAGGGTACAGCCGGTGTAGCTGCTCAAGCATGTGCCAATATTTTTAATTATTATGTAAACAGTGATGATTTTACTGCCTGTGCTGTAAAATCATCTGAATTAAGCGGATTTATTTTAAATGAATCACAATCAGAAACCAGTATGTCAGATACTCTTGTAATAGGTATAAGCCAGTCAGGAACAACAACTGATACCAATCTGACCATGGATATGGTAAAAAACCTGGGGGCAAAAACACTTGCCATAGTAAACAGAAGAGATTCAGATATCACATTTAAAGTAGATGGTGTTATATATACAAGCAGTGGCAGGGATATAGAGATGTCTGTTGCATCAACCAAAGCTTTTTATTCCCAGATAATTGCAGGAGCTGTTCTTGGTCTGTATATATCTGGATTAAAAAACAGCAGGAGTAAAGAGTTTATATCTGATGAAATTGATGTACTGGCGCAGATTCCATGGAAAATGAGAAAAGTTTTATCAATGACAAGAGAGATTTATGAATCAGCATCAAAACTCGCATTATCAAAAGTTTACTGGGCAACTGTGGGCAGCGGTCCAAATAAAGTATCTGCCGACGAAATAAGAATAAAACTCAGTGAACTCTGTTATAAAACTATCTCATCGGATTATATAGAAGATAAAAAGCATATAGATCTTTCATCGGAACCGCTTATTATTGTCTGTGCTGCAGGTGTGAGAAAAAGTGTTATAAATGATGTTATTAAAGATACTGCCATATTTTCAGCTCATAAAGCTATTCCTGTTGTTATTGCAGATGAAGGAGAAGATGGTTTTGGTGATTATTCTGAAAACATCTTTCATGTACCTTTGGTACCGGAACATCTGTCACCTGTTTTAAATACTCTGGTGGGACATATATGGGGGTATTATGCAGCTCTTGCAATCAATGAAAGCTCCTCTTTTTTGTTTAACTTAAAATCAGATGTAGAAAAAACCATAGAATCTTATGAAAAAAAAAATATAGATATTTATGAGACTGTTTTGGAAAAAACATTCAGAGAAAAAATTGCACTGTACAGTAGAAAATTCAAAATAAAAATCAATAATGGAACTTTCCCTGCAAAATTAGTTGACTGTACAGATCTCATACTATTATTAAAATATCTTTCAGGCAGACTGCCTCTTTCTGATTTTGAAATGGATTTTAATGTCAAAGGTACAGCTGGTAATATGGTAAAGTGTTTGTTTGAAGAGCTTGATCAAGCAATAAGTTTTCTAACAAGACCTGTTGATGCCATAAAACATCAGGCAAAAACAGTAACAGTGGGGACAACAAGAGAAACAGTAGTATCTGATACAGCAAAAAAAGAGACGGGTCCTGTTTTTGATTATCTTTACAAAAACAGTATAAAATTGTCTCAAATATCTATTGCAAATATATCTGTAATAAGAAAGCTTACCGGGGTTATTTCGGATATATGCGGTGCAATTATATATAATGTGCATGGTCTCAATATCTTAGGAGAGGTTACAGATAATACGACAATAAATATAGTTAAAAAAGAAGGCAGTTTAAAAGATATTCCGTCAAGGGTTGAAAGCAGCAATGAACTAAAAGGCACTAAAAAAATAATTGTAAAAGAGAAAAATGTGTATATAGGAATTGGCAGAAAAGATAGCAGGAGCATACTTATTATACCGGTAAAAGCTGATGGGGATTTTGATGAATCAGGCAGGATGCAAAGTGCTGTTCTTGTTCTTGTAAATATCTCTTTTAAATCTGAAGTCTCTTTAACAAAAAAAATAGATGCGCTTGGCGGAAAATATGATCGTATAAAAGCTGTGGTTAATGAAAATGATGTCCCCTGGAAAGATCTCTTTTTAGACTCTTTTGCACTAAAAGACCTCTATGGCTTTTCTGCTGAAAAAATTGGAGAGACAGTAGTTAAAAAAAATAAATCATAAAAAATAAATCAAAAGGTTTTGTGGAGTATATTATCGTGTTAAAATATTTGCGAAAAGATGGGAATTACTCTTGGTAGAAAAAGTTGATTTTATTGGAGATAATGTCATTTTTAATGATTTGTCAATAAAATTGAGGAAGGGTGTTTTTTATACTGGTGCAGTAAGGACTTTTGTTCAGCATCTTTAGAACGTTTGTTGAGTGAGTTGAGGACAAAACGGCAGGAAATTGTGAGGAAACTTTGCTTTGGATCTGGATATCAGCTTTTGCTGAGGTCTAAAAAGTGCTGATAAATTTTTGCAGATCAAATTACTGGATTAGGGGGCAAGCCTGATTCTGATATTTTGATAGCACTGTTATCTGTGCTTTGACTTAATTAATCAGTATATAGTTGGGAATTAACTTTAATAAAATTATTAAATAAAATTGACAAAACAGAAGATTTTTGCTTTTTAAATGATTGAGTTTTAAAAAAATTAAAAAATCTTATATTTATTTTGTAAGGAGAGTCATGGGAAACATTTCAGAAAAATGTGAAGGTTGTACAAAAATTGATGAAAGTGGTAATTGTACTGTTTATGCAGATCCTGTAAGTCAGATGAAATGGGTTGATGGTGAATCAAAGTTAGGATGTTCTTTTAATGCTAAAAAACATATTACAGATAAAACACCAAAACAGAAAGTTCGTGTGGGTCAACAGAAACAGAAGAAAAAATAAAGCATATTTTGCTTAAAACTGCTGTTTAGTAAAGTTTATTCAGTGAAGCTTTGTAAATACAATTGTGTATTATGTGGTAAAATATTATATATAAAAATTGATTTTTTAGTGTTATAAAGGATTTTTTTAAATGAATCCCCTGGCAAGCGAATTAAATTCTATTATAGAAAAAGCTAATCCACATATAATGGATATGCTTTCAGATATTGGCAAAAAACTTTTTTTCCCTAAGGGAATTTTAAGTCAAAGCGGTGAAGCTAAGCTAAAAGCTTATGATTTGAATGCTACAATAGGCATAGCAAAAGAAAAGGGTAATATAATGCACTTTTCCTCTGTAATGTCTATGATAGATGGGCTTAAACCTGAAACATCTTTAACATATGCTCCGTCTTTTGGGATTCCTGATCTTAGGGAAGTCTGGAAAGAGGCTCAAAAACAGAAAAATCCTTCACTGTCTGACAAAGAGTTTAGCCTGCCTGTGGTTGCAAGTGGGATAACCCATGCCATTAGTATTTTTTCAGATGTATGGGTAAATTCTGAAGATGTTGTGATTTTGCCCGATATGATGTGGGGTAATTATGGTATGATTTTTGATGTGCGTAAGGGTGCTGAAATTAGTACATATCCTATATTTAATAAAGATGGTGGATATAATACAGACGCATTTGAAAAGACAGTAAGGGCTGAAGCTGAAAAAAGAGATAAAATAGTTGTTTTATTAAATTTTCCTAATAATCCTACCGGTTATTCCATAAGCAGTAAAGAAGCTGATGTTATTGTTCAAATTTTAAAAGATGTGGCAGATAATGGTACAAATGTTATTGTCGTTTTAGATGATGCTTATTTTGGCCTTTTCTATGAAGATGAAACATTAAAAGAGTCTCTGTTTGCAAAACTTGCTGGCATAAGCCATAGACTGCTTGCTGTTAAATTAGATGGTGCAACCAAGGAGAATTTTGTATGGGGTCTTAGGGTTGGTTTCATAACATATGGAATTAAAACATCAGGAGGTTATCAGCCTTTATATGAGGCACTTGAAAAGAAGACAGCAGGTTGTATCAGGGGTAATATATCAAATGCATCCCATCTTAGTCAGTCTATTGTTTTAAACTCCATGAAAAGTGTGGATTATTCCATGGAAAAACAGGAGAAGTATGAGGTTTTAAAACAGAGAGCAGTAAAAATAAAACAGGTGGTGTATAATTCAAAGTATAATGATGGCTGGGATGTTTATCCTTTTAATTCAGGTTATTTTATGTGTATAAAATTAAAAGGAATTGATGCTGAGGTTTTACGCTGTCACCTTCTTGATAAGTATGGAGTTGGGTTAATTGCTCTTGGTGCAGGTAATTTAAGGGTGGCATTTTCATGTTTGGAAAGTGATCACATAGAAAAATTATTTGATATAATATATAAGGGCATAGAAGATCTTCGTTCCTAATATTTTTCAAAATTAGTCATATGTTTATGTCTTAACCATTTTCATACTGTATCTGTAGTTTATATTTCTAAGGTTAATTTAAAATCTTTTTTCATCTCTTCATTTCTTAACAGGTTATAAGTTTTTATTTAAATATAAAGTAAGTGTTCACAGGCACTTTGATGTGAGTGCTTACTTTATAAAATTAAGGAGCATACCTGTTTGATTAAAAAAAACATGAAATCTGTTTTTATTAATAAACGTCCTGATAAAATTATTAAAGCTAGTAAATTTACATTTTATTATGTTTTAATTGGATTAATAGCAGGCATAGGTTCAGTGATTTTCCATTATTTATGTATATATGGAAGTCATTTTTTTATGGATTTTATTGCCGGTTACAGGCCTCCTGCAGCACTGGGTGAAGCCCATTTATTTAAACCAACTTCAACGGTTTTAATTAAATGGATATTATTATTTTTGCCTGCAATTGGAGGAGTGGTAAGCGGCTGGCTTGTATATACTTTTGCGCCTGACTCTTAGGGTCATTGTACATAT
>JASFBI010000409.1 GCA_030149595.1 Desulfobacterales bacterium | reverse complement strand
TTTTCAAATTCTTCGGGGTTATATTATCCTGATGATGAAAAACAGGCAAAATCCATTTTAAAAAACCACCTTATGAATCCTGTGGATTTTGTAACCCAGGTTGAAAATCTTTATACAGAAGGAGTCAGAACATTTATTGAAACAGGTCCTGGATCAATTTTGTCAGGGCTTGTAAAATCTATCTTAAAAGACAGGGGTTGTACTGTTTTATCTATAGATAGTGCAGTACATAGGCAGACAGGGGTTTTGAGTTTTGCCTGTGTTATTTCAAAACTTGCAGCTTCAGGATATAATGTTGATTTGAGCAGGTGGAATACAATATTTAAAAAACCTGTTAAACAAAAAATGAGTATATCTGTGACAGGGGCAAATTATAAACCTGTTCCTGCAGTTGAACCTGATATTAAAAATGAAAAAGAGGACAACTGTTTGTGTAAAAACAGAGATAATAAAAAGCCTGATAAGCCTGATAAGCCTGATAAGCCTGATAAACTTGATAAACTTGATAAGCCTGATAAACTTGATAAACTTGATAAACCTGATAAATCAGATAAATATTCAAATGCCATTAAGCAGAATAAAAAAAATATGGAAGAAAATACCAGAAATAGTTCAGATATTATGAATCAGACATTAAAAGTGGTTTCCGAAGGGCTGAAGTCAGTGCAGATAATTCAGGCTAATACAGTGTCAGCCCACGAAAAGTTTTTAGATATTCAGGCAGAAGCCAGCAAGGTTATACAGAAAATACTTGAAAGTGCAAAAAATACTG
This sequence comes from Desulfobacterales bacterium, assembly GCA_030149595.1. Taxonomy (GTDB): domain Bacteria; phylum Desulfobacterota; class Desulfobacteria; order Desulfobacterales; family DAOWNP01; genus DAOWNP01. The sequence continues at coordinate 1,672 of JASFBI010000409.1, read as the reverse complement.
GAATGGTGTTTGCTGAAAGGGCTGAGGGAAGTGCAGAGGCAAAAAAACATTATCAACATGACGAAAATGTTTTTATACCTGAAGTAAAAATGGCAGTAAATAATAGTTTTGATTCTTATCAAAATTATGCAGTAAATAATATAAATTTAAAAACAGATGTTGAATATAATGAAAAAGATGACAACATTAATGTAAATGATACAGATAAATTTTTTAATGGTTCTGCTGAAAATATGGGGGTAAAAAATAGTTTAGATATAGTAAAAACACTAATATCCATTGTAAGTGAACTTACCGGTTATCCGGAAGATGCTCTCGGACTTGATATGGATATGGAATCAGATCTTGGCATAGATTCCATTAAAAGAGTTGAGATCTTTTCAGCTTTAGAGGAGAAAGCGTGCAATCTACCTGAGATTTTGCCGGATACCATGTCCACCCTAAAAACTCTTGGTGCTGTTATAGACTATATTAGTGAAAATCAAAAATCAGATGGAGATACAGTTTCAGATACAAAGAGAGTTGATATAAAATATAATTTGAATACAACACTAATATCCATTGTAAGTGAGCTTACCGGTTATCCGGAAGATGCTCTTGGACTTGATATGGATATGGAATCAGATCTTGGTATAGATTCCATTAAAAGAGTTGAGATTTTTTCAGCTTTAGAGGAGAAAGTGTGCAATCTGCCTGAGATTTTGCCGGATACCATGTCCACCCTAAGAACTCTTGGTGCTGTTATAGACTATATAGATAAAACCAGTAAAAAAGGTACTCTCTCTACAGGTAGTGATTTAAGTCATGATTCAGCAAAACTTATAACGCAGACATTATTGCAAAAAAAGCAGATACCAGTACATGGTGATGATACATATTTATCTTCAAGTACTGTTTATAAAAGAATTTTAAAAACAGTGGACTTACCTGATCGACAAAAAGATGATGTTTTTATTCCAAAAGGGAAAATTATTTATGTTACAGATGATGAAACAGGTTTTTCTGAAGCCATAGTAAACAGGCTTATTGGGAAAAAAATAGATGCAAAACTGATAAACTCACCTTCTACAGGTTTTAAAAAATATTACAGGGATAACATTAAAAATCCTGGTGGAATAATTGTAGTTATTAGACAATCAATTTTGGAAAAAACAGAGATAGATTTAAAAGACATAGATTATATTAAATCCATTTTTACTCTTGTCCAAACAGCTGGTGTACTGTTTGCGGATCAAAAAGGCGGGAAGAGTATATTTACTGTAATAACAAGAATGGACGGATCTTTTGGCATAAATGGGAATAATATATTTAATCCTATGCAGGCAGGTCTTTTGGGGCTTTGTAAGACAGCAGCTCTTGAATGGGAGAATACATGCTGTCACTGTATGGATATAGAGCCAAGCTGGTCAGATTTTTCAACCATAACAGAATCAGTAGTCTCTGAAATTTTTAAAACAGGGAATCTGGAGATAGGGATCTCAGAAAATTTTAAAAAAATACTCAGACTTGAAAATAGATCCTTTTCTGAAAAAACAACAGATCTGACTGAAAAAGATGTGATTGTTGTAACAGGAGGAGCAAGGGGTATAACAGCTGAGTGTGCTGTAGAGATAGTAAAAACTTCAAGAGAAACAATGATTTTACTGGGAAGGGCACCAATGCCTTGTAATGA
>JASFBI010000408.1 GCA_030149595.1 Desulfobacterales bacterium | reverse complement strand
TTTAAATGAAATTTTTGATCAATATTATCAAAAAATAACCCAAAGCGGATACTTGCCGGCTAAAGAGAAAGAGATGATTTATAAGGTAAGACAGGATGCTATCAATCGTTTGATTGATAACAAACTTACTGAGCAGGAGATAGAAAAAAAAAAAATATTTGTGGATGATAAAGAGCTCAATAGTGCAATAGAGCGTATAAAAAAAGATAATTATTATACAGATGAGGATTTAAGAGCAGCTCTTTTGCGGGAAGGTTTAACTGTAGATGAATATAAAGGGCATATAGAAAAACAGATATTGAGAAGTAAACTCGTTAATTATGAAATTAAATCAAAAATTGTAATAACCGGTGAGGATGTTAAAGATTATTACAATAAAAATAAAAAGCTGTATAAAGGAAAAATTAAATATCATTTAAAAAATATTATTATTCCTTTGTCTGAATATGCAGCTGAAGATGATAGGAAAAAGGCTGAAAATAGTATAAAATCTATTCTTTCTTTGTTAAATAAAGGAGATAGCTTTGCAGATGTAGCAAAAAAATATTCCAGATCAGCCCTTGCCTCTCAGGGTGGGGATTTGGGATTTATTGAAGAGAGTGGTTTGTCTGTTAAATTGCAGCAGGTTATTAAAAATATTAAAGTTGGAGAATTTACCGGTATTATTGAAACAGATCATGGGTATCAGATTTTTTTTGTAGAAGATATTGTAACAACAAAAGGTAAATCACTTGAGATAGCTTATGCTGATATTGAAAATAAACTTTATAATGAAGTTGTAAATAAAAAGTACTCAAACTGGCTGGAAAAGTTAAGAGGAAAATCTGTAATAAAAATTATTAATTAGTGTGTATATGAGAAGTGTTTATATTTATAGCAATTAATGACAAAAAATATATAAATGGTGCATTATGAATACAAATGTTTCAACAGAGCCTGTAACATTTGGACGCTATCTTAGTTCTTTCAGGATAAAAAAAGAGATAGACATAGAAGATATATCAAAAGATATAAAAGTTGGGACTGATATATTATTTTTTATAGAAAATGAAGATCATACCAGACTTCCTGCAGAAATTTATGTAAAGGGATTTGTTGTAGCTTATGCTGATGCTGTAGGTGCTGATAAAAAGAAAGCTGCAAAACTGCATAAAGAGAGTCTTGATGCGTATATCTGTGATCTGGAATTTCAAAAAAGGAAAATCAGTAAAAAAATAAATTTTTTTAAAAAGTCTCCAAAGGTACTATCAATATTAGTTTTTATGGCGGTATTTTTTGTAGTTATAGCTTTTAAATCCAGAAACAGTTTTATTGAAAAGGGTGGTATTAGTTCGTCTATTGCAAGTGAAGGAAACTTAAATATAAAAAGATCGCAATTGGGTTTTGATGCTTATGATGATCAGCCAGTAGTTGTTTACCCTGGTATGTTTCAGCTTATTATTGAAAACAGTGTTAATGATAAAACAGAGAAAATGCTGCTTTATATTAATGCTGTTGGTGAAACCTGGATAAAGATAGTTGTAGATAATCAACATACAAAAGAGTATAATATACATTCTGGAGATTATATTGAATTTGAAGCAAGTAAAAATTTTAATATTGCAATAGCCAATAAAAATGCTGTAAAAATCAAATTAAATGGTAATCCCTTGATATTGTATGATAATAAGAAAGCGATTGAAGGTAGTAATATAATGTAAAAAAGTTTTTATTTTTAATTTTTAGAAAAGAATTTCTTAAATATCTTGCAATTTTTCCTGCCTCTTATTAATAAATAAATTTTTAAATATATAAAATATAAATTTTAAAAGTGCCTGAGATGTAATGCTGGGGTACTTTTTTTTTGTAGTAAAATTAGTAGTTAATCTTTATGGGGTTAAACAGAAAAATATGGGTTAATATTTAATTGGATTTATTATGTTAAACAAAAAAAATAAACTGCTTATAGATAGTATCAAACGTTTGATAAGACGAGGTGCTGTAACTCATCTTCGTAAAATGGTTAATAAGGTTCATGCAGCTGATTTGGCTTTAGTCTTTAATTCTCTTCCTCTTTCAAACCAGAAACTTTTATTTGAAATGATTGAAAGTTTGGAGCAAAAAGGGCTGCTTTTTGGAGAACTTGAAGAAGATGTGTTTATTAATTTAATTGAAGATCTTGATCTTGATCTTTTGGCAAAAATTATTGATATAATGCCAAAAGATGATGCTGCAGATATTATAGGAAGATTTCCCGTAGAGAAATCAGAATCTATTTTGGAGCGAATGAAACAGGAGGGATCGGAAGAAGTAGAAGACCTGCTTAAATATGGAAATGATACTGCAGGCGGAATAATGGTAACTGATTTTATTGCCCTGCGTGATGATTTTACTGCAAAAAGGGCAATAGAGTCTATTCAGAAAGAGTATCTTGAGAAAGAAAAATAAAGGCGATAAAGGCATTATTT
>JASFBI010000407.1 GCA_030149595.1 Desulfobacterales bacterium | reverse complement strand
GTTAAATTAAGTATATGAGCAATATTTAGTGTCTTAATGAAAAACAGTTCTCTTTATTAAGGCTATGCAGGGACAGTAGTTTTGTGAAAATTTTATATTTAAAATGCTTAATATAAAGCAGGTATTAATCAAATAGTTTTCAAAATATGTCTGTTTTTGAAAACTGATTTAAGGAGGTTTAGTTTGACAGGATTAGCATATGCAATGGGTCAGAGCGGAGTAGCAGCAGAAGGTGTGCCAGGAGGGCTTATGAATTTTCTTCCTTTTATTCTGATGTTTGTTATTTTTTATTTTTTGCTTATAAGACCCCAGCAGAAAAAAGCAAAGATGCACACACAGATGGTTGAGAGTCTTAAATCCGGAGATAAAGTTGTTACAAGCGGAGGTATATATGGCAAGATTATATCTTTGGAAGATGCTGCTGTAAAGATTGAGGTTGCAGATAAAGTACAGATAAAAATTCTAAGAAATAATGTTGCTGTTAAAGATGAATAAATTTTGTTTTTTATGGATAGATATTTTTTTATATTCATCCATAAAAATGTATTAATTTTAAAGGTGTTGGATTTTAGAATATATAGTGATCCTTTAAAAGAACTCGTTACTCTTTAATAGAGGAATAATACTTTGAAAACTGTGTCAACGAAACTTGTAATTGTTATTTGTATTATGCTAACAGCTATTGTTTATATTATTCCAACAATAAATCACAGATGGTGGCCCCATAGTAAAATTAATCTTGGTCTTGATCTTCAGGGGGGGATGCATCTTGTTCTGGAGGTTGAAACTCAAAAAGCTGTAGAGGATACAGTAGAGCGGATAACAAATGAGCTTGGTGCTGATTTGAGATCAGACCGTATACGTTATCAGAAAATAGCAAGGGTTGATGGGTATTATATTTTTGTAAAAGTTGGTGGAAAAGAGAATATAGAAAAATTTGAAAATATATTAAGCAAAAATTTTAGAAATCTGAAAAAATCTTCGGAAAAAATGGATAATGGAGTTCTTACCACGCGTCTTATGCTTCATGAAAATGAATCTTTAAGGATAAAAAAGATGGCTGTGGAACAGGCGCTTGAGACCATAAGAAACAGAATAGATCAGTTTGGTGTTAGTGAGCCGGATATAAGAATTCAGGGTGAAAAAAGAATTCTTATTCAGCTTCCTGGCATAACAGATACTGACCGTGCCAAATCTCTTATAGGAAGAACAGCTCTCCTTGAATTTAAGCTGGTAGATGATACCCATAGTGTAAAAAATGCACAAAAAGGAGACCTTCCGCCTGGGACCCAGATTCTTTATGAGATAAAATATGATCCTTTGAAAAATAGTGAAATTAAAATTCCGTATCTTGTTAAAAAAAGGACATTGCTTACAGGAGCATCATTAACAGATGCCAGAGTGCAGATAGATTCTCAATATAATGAACCCTATGTTACAATTAATTTTGATCGTAAAGGGGGGCGGGTTTTTGCCAGAATAACCGAGGAGAATATAAAAAAAAGGCTTGCAATAGTTCTTGACAATAAAATCTACTCAGCACCTGTTATCCAGGATAAGATAGTTGGAGGATCTGCAAGAATTACCGGGAATTTTACAACTGCTGAAGCCCATGATCTATCTATTGTTTTAAGGGCAGGAGCACTTCCTGCTCCTGTTAAGATACTGGAGGAGAGAACAGTCGGCCCGTCTCTGGGTAATGATTCAATAAATATGGGGCTGATGTCTGTATATGCAGGTGGATTGCTTGTAATTCTTTTTATGGTAATATATTACAAAGGAGCAGGGCTGATAGCTGATTTTGCTCTTCTGGTTAATATTTTGCTTATAGCAGGTGGTCTTGCAGCTTTTCAGGCAACATTGACACTGCCAGGTATAGCAGGAATTATTTTAACAATAGGTATGGCTGTTGATGCCAATGTGTTGATTTTTGAAAGGATAAAAGAGGAACAGGCACTTGGTAAACCGCCGAGGGCTGCGGTGGACTCAGGTTTTAAAAGAGCTACGCTAACTATTCTTGATGCAAATGTTACAACACTTATTGCAGCACTGGTTCTTTTTCAGTTTGGTACAGGTCCTGTTAAAGGATTTGCAAGTACATTAAGTCTTGGTGTTATTGCAAGTCTTTTTACTGCTCTTATTTTATCAAAAATGATATTTGACTATTTCCTAATAAACAGGAAAATAAAAAAGATAAGCATCTAAAGAGTAAAAAAAGATAAGGATGATTGTATGCAGTTTATTAAACCCGGTACAAATATTGATTTTATAGGGAACAGGAAAATAGCTATTCTTATTTCAGTTACAGTAATAATGATAGGCCTTTTTTCCATAGTAATAAACAGGGGGATTAATTATGGAGTGGATTTTGCCGGAGGAACGCGTATACAGGGAAAATTTGATTGAGACCCTGATGTGGAAAGAGTTAAAGACGCTGTAGATAAAAAA
>JASFBI010000074.1 GCA_030149595.1 Desulfobacterales bacterium | reverse complement strand
TGAATAGTTACCAAAAGTTTTTAATCCAAAGCCTCCTCATGTATCTACTGCTAAATTAATTGTTAATAGAAAAAAAATAAAAGTACTACATTGAAAGGACTGGTGTATAGGGGCATTGCATATGCAATACTGTTCTTAATATGTTATGTGCAAGTTATGTAGAATTTCCTTTTCAAAATATATAAAAAAAGCTTGAAACATTATATTTTTGCTTAATTTTTCAAGTGACACCCTATTTATAAAATTTATATTGCTTTTTAAAATATTTTATAAATTTTCTGAAATCAGTTTAAGCTTACGAAAATTCATTTGACAAATGATATTGGTCTATGTATTTTCATTTTGAGTATTGAAATTAGATAATATAGTTGTACAATTAATATTTAAATTTTTTAGGAAGTATAAAGTTATGTATCAATTTTTCGGCTTCACCTGAGCAGTTTTTACCTACACTACCACGGGTTGGTAAAAGCAGGTATTACCGAAAGATTGTCACAAGTGCCATTTATCTATCTTTAATAATAAAGATACTATTCCTTTCAGGTCTTTCCTGCAAATTCTAATATAAAAAACGATTGCCATATTTTTTGTTTTTGATGAAAAATGCTCTTTTTTTTATCAAACAATCAGTTTGGATAAATCGGCCGATGTAATCTTATGTCTAAGCTTATTGTTAAAAGCTTACAGATTATACGGCTACGCAGCCCGCGGGTTGAATTTTAATAATGCATCAGCTTTTTAAATTAGAATCAAACATTTTTTCTGATACAAAGCAGCTAATTATAAAAAAGCCTTTAATCAGGTTGTGCATAAAAAATTATAGAAAGGGGAATAAACATGAGTGACACTCTAATAATCGGAGATGAATGGAAGACAGGTTTTAAAGATAAATTAATGAATATGATTCCGAATGGAGCAAACCTGAATTTATGTCTCACTTGTGGTGCATGTTCTTAAGGATGTCCTGCAACAGGGTTGGAATGTATTGATCCTCGTAAATTTATACGCATGGTTGTTTTGGGTCTTGACAAAGAAATTGTAGGGCATCCCTGGGTCTGGATTTGCAGTATGTGTACAAGATGCACATATGTTTGTCCAATGGAGATTAATATTTCCGCTATAATTTATGAAGCAAGAAATCTTTGGCCTAGAAAAGAGAGACCCAAAGGAATACTTGGATCATGTGATATGGCATTAAGAAACCAAAGTGGCAGTGCCATGGGAACTTCAGAAGAAGACTTTGAATGGGTAGTAAATGATGTCCTTGAAGAGGTTCAGGAAAACCAGCCTGAATGGAAAAATCTAAAAGCACCTATAAACAAAAAGGGAGCTCATTTTTTTTTAAGCCAGAATTCAAGGGAGCCTGGTATTGAACCTGAAGAGATGGCTCCTTTGTGGAAAATTCTTGATATTGTCCAAGCCGACTGGACATATAGTACTGTAGGCTGGGGCGGTGAAAATTACTGTATGTTTCTTGCAGATGATGAAAGCTGGAAACATGTCACATCAAATACGATTTTATCCGCAATGAATCTTGGCTGCAAAGTCTATCTTAATACAGAATGCGGGCATTCGACTTTTTCTGTCTGGATGGGGCAAAAACGTTTTGGTATTGAAACCGATCTGGAAATAGAACCAATAGTAAAATACTATGCTAAATGGATACGCCAAGGAAAACTTAAAGTTAATTCTGACTGGAACAAAGATCTTAAAATCAAGTTTACAGTTCAAGACCCATGCAACCTGATTCGTAAAAGTTTTGGCGATTCACTTGCAGATGATTTAAGATTTGTTATCAAAAAATGTACAGGTGAAGATAATTTTATAGATACGTTTCCGAACAAATCCAACAACTATTGTTGTGGAGGCGGCGGCGGATATCTTCAGTCCGGATATAATGAAGCCCGCCTTAAATTTGGTGAAATAAAAAACAGACAAATTCTTGAAACAAAAGCAAGCTATGTGATTACGCCTTGCCATAACTGCCATGATCAGATTCACAAACTGTCGGAACACTATAATGCAGGTTATCATAATATTCATCTTTGGACTCTTATTGCATTATCACTGGGGATCCTTAACGAAAATGAAAGACTCTATCTTGGGCCAGATCTTCTGGAAGTAAACCTGCCAGGGTAATAAATAACAAAAGGAGAAAGAATATGTCTAAAGTCATAGGATCTGTTCTGATTACAGGTGGTGGAATCGGTGGAATTCAAGCTGCTCTGGATTTAGCCAATTCAGGATATTATGTGTATATGGTTGAGAAAACGCCCTCAATAGGAGGTGTAATGTCCCAACTGGACAAGACATTTCCCACAAATGACTGTTCCATGTGCATTATGAGTCCAAAACTTGTTGAAGTGGGCAGACATATCAACATCAAACTTGTGACACTTGCAGAAATTCAGGATGTGCAGGGGGAAAAAGGCAATTTCAAAGTAAAAATATTTCAGCAAGCAAGATATGTGGATATGGATAAATGCATTGCATGTGGAGTCTGCTCTGAAAAATGTCCAATAAAAGTTGATGATTTATACAATAAAAGCCTTGCAAAAAGAAAAGCAATATATGTCCCCTATCCACAGTCTGTTCCTTTAAAGTTTTCCATTGACCCCAGGTACTGCTTAAAACTAACAAAGGGAAAATGCGGTCTCTGTGAAAAAGTATGTCCTTCTGGGGCAATAAATTATGATGATAAAGATAAAACATTTTCAATTAATGTCGGCTCCATTATTCTTGCCTCTGGCTTTTCGGCCTATGATCCTTCTGGTAAACTTAATTATGCCTATGACAATAATCCTGATGTCGTAACTTCTATTGAGTTTGAAAGGCTTCTTTCCGCATCTGGCCCAAATAAGGGACATATTATACGTATATCTGATTATAACGAGCCTAAAAAAATTGCATGGCTCCAATGTGTAGGGTCCCGTGATACAAATACATGTGAGAACAGTCACTGCTCGTCTGTATGCTGCATGTATGCTATCAAACAGGCAATAATTGCAAAGGAACATGATCCTGGCCTTGAATGTGCCATTTTTTATATGGATATGAGAACCCATGGCAAAGGTTTTGAAAATTGCTACAATGAAGCAAAAGATAAATATGGAATTAAATTTATAAGATGTAAAGTTCATTCTGTAATTCCTAATGGCACAGCTGAAAAAGGGCAGCTTATAAATTACATTCATGAAGAATCCGGGCAATATCAGTCAGATATTTTCGATATTGTTGTTCTTTCGGTGGGTATGGAAATTTCCGAAGGTGAAAAAAAGTTTGCTAAAAAAATTGGAATTGAACTTACTTTAAATGGTTTTTGCAAGACAGAAACATTTAATCCTGTTGCAACTACAAAAAAAGGAATATTTGTATGCGGAGCTTTTCAGGGGCCTAAGGATATTCCCCAGACAGTTATTGAAGCCGGCAGTGCTGCCCTTTGTGCAGGAGTATCTCTTGTGGAAGGCAGAAATACTCTTAACAAAACAGTCATCATTCCGGAAGAAAAGAATATAAGTGGTGATAGACCAAGAATCGGAGTATTTGTATGTCACTGCGGAATTAATATCGGCAATGTCATAGATGTACCAGCTGTTCGTGATTTTGCATCTGATCTTCCCTTTGTGGAGCATGTTGCAGACAACATATATTCTTGTTCCCAGGATACTCAGGATACAATTACAAATCTCATAAAAGAGAAAAATCTTAATCGCGTTATTGTGGCAGCATGTACTCCGCGTACCCATGATCCTCTTTTTCAGGAAACGCTTTTAAATGCTGGACTGAATAAGTACCTGTTTGAGATGGTCAATATAAGAAATCATGGGTCATGGGTACATAAAAATTATCCTGAAGCCGCAACCCAAAAAGCAAAAGATCTTGTGCGTATGGCAGTTGCCAAAGTTGCTCAACTTTTGCCCCTTAAAGAAGCCAGACTTAACATTAACCAGAGTGCTCTGGTAATAGGAGGCGGTATATCTGGAATGGCTGCTGCCAAAGGCCTTGCTGATCAGGGATATAAAGTTAATCTTATTGAACATGAATCAAAACTCGGAGGAACAGCAAATCATCTGTACCAGACAGCTAAAGGCGAATCAGTTGAAAAAGGTCTTTTAAAGATGATTCATGATACAAAAAATCATGAAAACATTCACACATATTTTAATGCCGAAATCAAGCAGGTTAATGGTTTTGTAGGTAATTTTGAAACTAAAATAGTATCAGACCGCAGCTCTGAAACCATTTCCAGTGGTGTAACAATCATAGCCACAGGTGCTTCAGAACTTAAACCCGAAGAATATTTATACGGAAAAAGTCCAAATATAATAACCAGTTTGGAACTTGATAGAAAGTTAAAAGAGGATAAAGATACACTGAATAAAATCAACTGTGCTGTTTTTATTCAGTGTGTAGGGTCAAGAGAACCTGAAAGACCTTATTGCAGCAGGATTTGCTGTACTCATTCCATTGCAGGTGCTCTTCACCTTAAAAAACTGAACCCTCACATGAACATATTTATACTTTACAGAGACATCAGAACATATGGTGAGAAGGAAATACTCTATCAGCAAGCCAGGGAAAAAGGTGTCATATTCATCCGGTACAATGTTGATAATAAACCAAAAGTAACAAAAGTTCAAAATGGACTGAAAATCGAAGTAACAGATCATATTCTGCAAACCCCTGTTACCATCAAAGCAGATCTTTTAACACTTGCCACATCTATAGTGCCTGCAAAAAATGAACAGCTTTCACAGTTTTTCAAGATACCTGTGAATGATGATGGTTTTTTTGCTGAAGCCCATGTTAAACTTGCACCATCTGATTTTGCCACAGATGGTGTATTTTTATGTGGTTTGGCGCACTATCCCAAACCCATTGATGAATCCATTGCCCAGGCTCAGGCTGCAGCATCAAGTGCCACACGTCTTTTAGTCCAAAAAACGATCAATACAAGCGGAACTGTGGCAATTGTAAATCCATCATTTTGCAGCAGTTGTGGAGTCTGCATTTCAGTATGTCCTTTTAACGCCCCAGCTTTTGCTGAAGAGGGGCAAAATAGCGGCAAATCAGAAATAAACCCTGTTCTATGTAAGGGGTGCGGCGTATGCGTTGCCTCTTGCCGTTCTGGCGCCTTGCATTTAAAAGGGTTTGAGGAATCACAAATTATGGCGATGATTGAATGCGCTTAATTTTTTAATTTACTCTATGTTAAAGGGACTTTTAAGGAGGATATATGGCAGAGTATGAACCTAAAATAATAACATTTTTGTGTAACTGGTGCAGCTATGGTGCTGCGGATCTTGCTGGTGTAAGCCGTTTTCAATATCCGCCCAATATGCGTATAATCCGTGTACCCTGTTCTGGCCGTATAACGCCGAAAATGATTCTTTATTCACTAAAAAATGGTTTTGATGGGGTATGGGTATCTGGATGTCATCCTGGCGACTGTCATTATATATCAGGTAATTATTATGCACGCAGGAAATTTATTTTGCTTAAAAATATGATTGAATTTATGGGAATTGAAAAAAACAGACTACATTTTTCATGGATTTCATCAGCCGAAGGAGTAAAATTTGCACAGGTTGCAAATGAAGTAATTAAGCAGGTGAAAATTTTAGGACCTTCAAAATACTTTGATAAACATACAGGAGGTGCTTATGTCAGATGATTTAATAAACAGATCGTTATGGTAATAGGCAGAGATATGGCAAACAAGGTTACTGGCAAAACCTCTGCTGTTTAAATTATTTTAGGTAATAAGGAGGGTAATGGTGCTGGGCACCCTGCGGACTTCAAATCTGTATGCTCCGTGTGAAAAGCGGTGAGGAGGTTCGATTCCCCTTACCCTCTCCAAAAAAATGATTTGAATGTATGGGAAATATTAAATCAATATATCTTAAGGTGTTACAAGTTAAGTTAGTGAGCTTAGGACAATATGAATGAAAACCATATCACAATAGGCGTTGCAGGACATACAGGTCATGGGAAAACATCACTTGTACGATGTTTGACATCAGTTGACACAGATTTTTGTAATAATGAAAAACAAACTGAGGTATCAATAGAATCTGAAATCACAGCACATAACTTAGCCTCAGGAAAACAGATAGCTTTTATTGATATACCAGGTCACAGTGCTTATTTAAAAAATGCCATAAGGGGACTTTCCGCTGTTGATATGATTATCCTTGTTGTGGCTGCAGATGATGGAATAATGCCACAAACCTTGGAACATCTGAATCTTTTAAAATATCTGAAAATTAAATACGGAATGATTGTATTGAGCAAATCAGATCTGGTAGATAAAGAACTTCTTGAAATAGCAGAGCTTGAAATCAGAGATGAAATCAAAAAAACACTTCTTTTTGATAAACCAATAATTCCATTTTCTGCTGTTAATAGTAATGGTAAAGAAAAAATTTTTAAGGAAATTTTTAAGGAAATTGAAAAAACCAAAGGAAAAGACAAGGATGCTTTTTTTCGACTTTGGATAGACAAGGTGTGTGGATTTTCCGGCTTTGGGACAGTTGTATGCGGCACAATTTTATCCGGAAGTGTATCTCAGGATGATTTGCTGTATCTTGCACCTTCTTTCCATAAAACAAAAGCAAGGTCTCTTGAAGTGCATGGAAAAAGGGAAAACAAGGCAGTTGCAGGACAAAGAGTCGGTATTAATTTGCCTAAGATTCCGCTTAAAAAAATAGATCTCGGCATGGCTTTGCTTAAAAGCGATTCCATAGATATTACCTGTTTTTTGAATGTGGAAATCAAGGTATGCAAAGCTTTGAAAAACAAACAGCGGATCCGACTGTATTTAGGTACGCTTGTTTCCAGTGCAACAGTAGTTCTTATGCAAAAACAAAAGCTTGAACCTGGAGAAGCTGGGTTAGCTCAGCTTCGGGTAAAATCACCTTTGCCTGCTATGCCCAATGACAACTTTATCATTTGTTCTTTAAATAGTCATACAACCATAGGAGGAGGAACAGTCATTCAGACTACGCAAAAAAAATACAGAGCTGCCAAAGAATTTGAAATTTTACCATATCTTAAAGCAGTACAGCAGGGAAACCTGGATGATATTATAACCTGCTATTTCAAAAGTAATCCAGGCAAACTAATCACAGATGAAAAAATAAGCAGGCACAGCGGTTTTCCTTTGCCAAAAATAAGACAAAAAATTACGATTATGATTAAAAAACGTAAAGTAATAGCTTTTAGTGAAAACAGGTTTTTTTTAAAAGAGTTGTATCTTGAAATGTTTACTAAAATTCCGAATATAATAAAAAACATTTTATCGCAAAGCTCTCTATTGCAATCAGTCAATAAAGAAGAAATCAGGAAACAGTTTAACCCTGTTCTTGATGATTCACTATTTCAGATATTGCTTTTTGATTTGTGTGAAAAAAAAAAGCTTATAAAATACAAAAGCGGTTTTGTAGTTCCTGAATTTTTAGCCGAGCTTTATAAATCCCGTGATAACTTAATTGAAATTTTGATAGGCTATGCAAAAAAAAGTGGATTGTCACCATTTACATCTGGAGGTTTTTGCAGAAACCGCAATAACAACTTCAATAAATATGAAATTAGTAAAATTTTGAATTATCTTGCTGATCAAGGCAAATTGATTCGATTAAACAACGATAGCTTCATATCTGCTGCAGCTATAGAAAATATAAAA
>JASFBI010000406.1 GCA_030149595.1 Desulfobacterales bacterium | reverse complement strand
ATATTTTTTTTGTTTTGTAAATATGTTGGTTATAATAATTTATCTTTTTTTGCATCTTAAAACTTCTTTAAATTAAATTTAAAGGTTATAAAAGCATGGAAAAAGTAAAAATTGTGACAATAGGGGGTGGCTCCGGCCAGTTTATTTTACTCTCAGGATTACGTGAAAAAGCAGATTTTTTTGATATTACATCTATAGTTTCCATGGCAGACAGTGGGGGAAGCAGCGGAAGACTTCGAAGTGAGTTAGGGATATTGCCTCCCGGAGATATTTTAAAGTGTTTGATTGCATTGTCTCCAAATTGCGATGTTTTAAAATCAATTTTGCTTAAGAGGTTTAAAAACAATATGCGCCTTAAAGAACATAATGCGGGGAATATGCTTCTATGCATGTTGTTTCAATATTCTGATGATATATACCAGGCAATTGAAACTCTTTCTGAATTATTGGAAATAAAAGGGAAGGTTTGTCCTGTAACTACTGATAAGGCAACTCTTGTTGCAGAACTTGCAAACGGGGAACGGGTTTTTGGAGAAAGCAGCATAGATCTGTCACACTATAGAAGTGAAATAATAAAAGATGTATACCTTGTTCCTCATCATAAAAAAAATATATCGGCAAATCCTGATGTACTAAAATATATTAAACAGGCAGATATGATAGTAATCGGTCCTGGTGATTTATACACAAGTATTCTTCCAAATCTTGCAGTTCCTGAAATATGTGATGCAATCAGAGGTAGTTCTGCCACTTTAGTTTATGTGTTAAATCTAATGACTAAAGCAAATGAAACTTTTGGTTTTAAAGGTTATGATTTTATTTATAAAATAGAGCAATATTTAGGCACTAAAATAAATAAAATCATAGTTAATTCAAAAAATCCTGGAGCAGAAGTACTGATGTATTACAAATTAAAGCAAGCAGAATCAGTAAATATAGACAGGGATGATCCAAGGTTGAAAGAGCGTAAAATTTATTTTGGTGATATTATTAATGAGTCTAAAAAAAGCCTTACACATGATTACAAAAAACTGGCAAATATTATTTATTCTCTTTTTAATGAAAAAAAAGAAAATATTTTGCAAAAAACAGGCTAATTAATATATCATTCAGGTATTTTTTTTGCAAAAAATCATGAAATAATTTTACCTTTTTCATCTAAAATCAATATAATAAAATCTTTTTTACTCATCAGTTCTTTTAAGAAATCACGCTCTATGGCTTGAACATCATATTTGACATTATCCTCTTTTATTAACAGATGATAGCACTTAAGAGCTTCTTCTTTGCTGTTATAACAGGGAATAAATGAAGTATCTAATTTTTTACTGTATTGTCCTAAAAAATTGTCTTTTTCCTGACCTTCCTTTACAAAAACCCAAACCCAGTTTACATTATTGTTTTTTTTCAAAATCACTCCTTTATTTTTATCTGTATTAAATTGTTTTTATACATTACAGCCTCTTTTTTATAAAATTCTGAAGCTCCAGCTATTTTATTAAAAATCTTTCTGTTTTTTACATTTTTAATTTTACCCGGAATACCGGCTGCAAGCGAATTTTCAGGAATAACAGTATTTTCCAGTATAACGCTTCCTGCAGCAATGATCGAACCTTTACCAATAATTGCCCCGTTCATTATAATTGATCCCATTCCTATCAGGCAGCTATCTTTTATTGTGCATCCATGTATAATACATCTATGACCAACAGTAACATTATTTCCTATAAAAAGAGGCTTCCCATAATCAACATGGAGCATGGTAATATCCTGAATATTTGAGTTTTCCCCTATACTAATCTTATCAGCATCGCCTCTTATTACACAATTAAACCAGATTGATGAGTGTTTGCCAACAATAACATCTCCACAAACAATAGCTGAGGAAGCAATATAAACAGATGGGGCAATTTCAGGAATTTTTTCATCTAATTTGTAAAGACTCATTTTATAATCACCTATAAAAAAATAAAAAAAAGCAGATAAATATGTTTATACATTGATATTTTAAAAAGTCATGTAAATAATTATTTTTTTGGCCTGTTTTTTTTTATTACTGTTTTTAATAGAATATAAAAATATTTTATGTTATATTTTTATAAAGAGAATGGGAAATAAAAAAAGTTTTTTTACCATAAACATTACTCTTATCTTCAATGTAAAAATCAAAACAAAGTTGAATGTATATGCTGTTTTAATTTTCTAAGTAACTAAATTATTTTTCCTGATAACCGGCATGGCCGGAGCATGGTTATTCTTTATCGGGCATAACAAAAAATGAAAGTTCAATGATTCTAATCATTTGGACTGACTTTTATATAACATACATGGCAGATTTATCTGGCACAGCAAAAATTGAAACTCTTATGATTACGGTCTGTTGGATAGAGTTTCATATAAAATTTAGTTACTTAGTGCGTGAACGAAAAGTTGAAATTTTTTTCAAGTACAAGGC
>JASFBI010000405.1 GCA_030149595.1 Desulfobacterales bacterium | reverse complement strand
ATTGACCTCAGAGAATGGATAACCAATCGTTTCAAGGGACAAGCGGACAGCGTGGAGCATCCTTATTTTGCTATATTTAGACTCCACGATAATATGAGACATTTGAACAACTCTCTTTTTAATGAATCTATCTACTCTAACATATTGATTTTATTAGGAACTAATTTTAAAAATTGCTACTATTCAAAGGTCTCGACATTACTATATTAAATTAACAATGCCAACTCACAGTATCTTAAAAGTTACATGCTTTTTTATATTTTTCCCCTGCCCTGGCATCTATTACCATACGGCTATTTTTTGTTATCAGATCGTTACCAAAAGATACATTGTTAAAAAATTTCCACAGAAGAAGAGAAGAATCCGTACTATCAATATTATTATCAAATATTATTATAATATTAAATGCTTTAAAATTATTATGGGATAAAAGCAGATCTGCAAGTTTATTGCTCTGATATTTTGTTTGCTCTGCCTCAAAAACAGATAGCACTTTATTTATATATTTTTTATTACAACTTTTTTCAAAAAGCTGTTTTGCTTTTTTTAAATATCTGGGAAGAGCTTCACCTGTATTTAAAAAATCAGCATTGTCTGTTAATTTTTTTAAAAACCCCCTTTTTTTTTTAGTAAAATCCAATACAGTTACATTACGGCTTGATGATTTTACAAAATATGAGAGAATGTCTTTATTAAAATCAAAATTCATTAACATTGATTCCACTATTTCATGATCATTTTCAATATCTGTATATTTATCCACAAGGACTATACCCCTGGAATGCTGTACATGCTTTAAGTTGAAAAAACTTTTTATGATTTTTCCCAGATTTGATTCGCTTTTATCTATAGATATATAGGATATATTATGAAATATGCCTTCAAAAGGAGATCTTATATTACAAAACCCTGGTATTGAAGCTTTTATAGCAGGACAAATAATCTTTTCCATTGCCTTTGCCATATAACAGTCCTCCATGGGAGGACATCCCACAACAGTGGCCTGGTACACAGGAATTTTTCTATGGGTTTGTGCTGTAACATGAAAAACAGGATAAGGTTCACACTGTCCATAATATCCGGTATGGTTTCCAAAAGGACCTTCTTTTTTTAACTCTCCGTAAACAACATATCCTTCCAAAACAAATTCAGCCTCTGATGGGACTTCCATGTCAATGGTAATACATTTTGTAAGGGGGACAGATTTTTTCCTTAAAAAACCTGAAAGAAGCAGCTCATCAACTCCTTTGGGAAGGGGGCACATAGCAGCAAAAATCGTTGCAGAATCAGCTCCCAAGACACAGGCCACTGGCATTTTTCTTTTTTTTTCCCCATACTTACTATAAAGATGCGATCCATTGTTATGATTATACCAGTGCATGCCCGTGGTATTTTTATTATAAACCTGCATCCTGTAAATACCTGTATTTCGTACTCCTGTATCTGGATCTTTGGTAAAAACCACCGGCAGGGTTATAAGGTCACCTCCGTCACCAGGCAGATTAAAAAGAGTCGGAATATTATAGAGATTTACATCATCACCTGTATGAATAATTTCCTGGCAAAGGGGGGTATTATTTTTTACCAGCTCTGGTGCATAATCTGCTTTTTTTATAATTGCAGATAATATTTCTAAAGCATCCTGATATGTTCCTGCATCAGTTTTTTCTATATACCCATCCACAAGCTGAAAAACATGATTCAATGACTCTACTCCCAAAGCATATGCCATTCTTCTGGTACTTCCAAAAACATTAGTAACAACAGGATATAAAGAATCTTTTACATTTTTGAAAAAAAGAGCTCTGCCACCAAAGGAGCGTTTTGACTCCTTTGATGTTATTTTACTTATTTCAAGACTGGTGCTTACATATCTGTTTACTGTTTTAATCTCTTTTTTTAAAAAAAGAAACTCCAGAAATTCCTGTAAGTTTTCATGCATAGTTTTAGTTGATTACCACCTGTCTGCAAGCAGATGGGTGATTTTAAGATGATCAAGGACTCTTGCCACTACAGTATTTACCAGATCATCAATTGTTTTTGGATTTAAATAAAATCCCGGACAGGGAGGCATTATTGTAGCTCCTGCAGCAGCTGCAGAACACATGTTTTTTAAATGGATTAAGCTTAGGGGTGTTTCTCTTGTTAAAAGAATTAAAGGTCTTTTTTCTTTTAAACATACATCTGCTGCCCGTAATATAAGACCATCTGATATACCGTGTGCTATTGCACCCAGACTTTTCATGGAACATGGTGCTATAACCATTGAGTCACAAACAAATGATCCACTGGCAAAGGAAGCTGACAGATCAGATACTTCTGCCTCATAAATATTTGCATCTTTATGAACACTTCTGCACTGACTTAAAACAAACTCTTTTAAGGACCCTCCATTATATGCTGTTTCATACTCCATAACAGTTTTCCCTGCATCAGATACAACAAAAAAAATATCTCTGGGACTATTTCAC
>JASFBI010000073.1 GCA_030149595.1 Desulfobacterales bacterium | reverse complement strand
CAAAACACCAGGGTATCTAATATCTGCTGAGGTTCTGCCATTCGACCAGGCCCTGTTGTACCACAAGCAAGCTCACCTGAGCCTGGTTCTACAATTTTATACCCATCCTGCTCTAAAGTATCAATATTTCGCTGAACAGCTCTGTTTTCATACATATGGGTATTCATTGCAGGACATATTATTCTAACTGAGGTTACAGCCAGCATAAAAGTACTTAATGCATCATCTGCGATTCCCATGGCAAGCTTTGCTATAGTATTTGCTGTGGCTGGTGCAACAATTACAGCATCTGCTGCCGCAGCCCAGCTAATGTGAGAGACAGAACCCTCTTGTGCACAATTAAAAAGATCCGTACACACAACCTGATTTGACAACACCTCAAATGTTAAAGGAGGCACAAATCTAACTGCATTTTCTGTTAGAATAACTTTAACAAAGGCACCGGCTTTCACCAAAAGCCTTAAAACTTCTATACTTTTATATGCAGCTATCCCGCCAGATACACAAAGCACTATATTTTTATTCTTCAGCAACATAACATATTTACCTTAATCCATAGGTATATTATCCATATTTTCATAAGCTTCATCCCCGGGGAAAACAGCCTCATTTTCAGGCAAAGCAGGTATATCTGGCAAATCAGCTGGCTTTTCTATGCCAGGTATTATATTTTCTTTAGAAACAGCATTACTCATTGTCTGGGCCACCCATATATTTAAAAAGGTATTATATGCTCCACTTTTTACAACAATAATACACCGCCTGTTTTCTTTTTTAAACAATATCATTGAATTAGGAGATTTAAAAACGCTTACCTGCATCCACCCATCTTTTGCCATATTATTTATAAAAAATTTTACCAGAGAGTTTGTTTCAACTCTTCCTTCAAAAAAAAGATACCCTGATAATATTCCAGCCCCTTTATAAACAAAAGATGCTTTTTTATCATATTTAAATTCACCAGGAATGAGAACATCTTTAAAATCATAATATACAGGAGCTTTTTTTTCAGTATCTTTTTTAAATGTATCAAAAAAAGAACCTTTTTTACTATTTTGTAAAGAGCAACCAAAAAGAGAAACAAACACAAGTGAAAACAAAATCAATCTGACAATACTACTTCTTGCATACTTCATATACATATCTCCTGTAACAGCAAAAAAACATCTTAATTGTTCACACCAACTAACGCCCACAACAAGTCATGAAAGCTCAATGATTATAGTCACTTGGGTAGACTTTCATATAAACATACATGGCAGATTTATCTGCCACAACGAAAATTAAAACTCTCAATGATGACGGTCTGTTGGAGAGAGTTTCATATAAAAACTGCAAATCACCAGCAACCATTCATAGTGGTTCAGTAAATACAAATACCCTGAAACATTTACAACACATCTAACAGTCTTATATGGATATTATCAAATCCACCATTGGACATAACTAATATAAGATCCCCTTTGACAGCAATTTTTTTAAGAAAATTAATGATAGAGTCTGTATCTTTAAAATAGTGTGCATCACAACCTGCATCTAATAGATCAGAAACAAGTTTTTTTGAAGAAAACCTCTCATTTTCAGGAATTTTATCAATAAATTTCGGTGTCCGTATACATACTACATCTGCAAATTCAAAGGATCTGGGATATACATTTTGAAACACATTACGCATGCTGGAGTTTGTTCGCGGCTCAAAAACCGCTATCAAACGTCCATTTTCTACAAACGGCTTTATGCCCCGCAGGGTTTCATATACAGCTGTGGGGTGATGGGCAAAATCATCCATAACTGTTATACCGTTTTTTTTACCTACAATATCCTGCCGCCTTAAAATTCCTGAAAAAGTTTCAAGCCCCTGCTTTATCTTTTTAGGTAAAATTTTAAGCTCGTCTGCTACTGCCACAACAGAAAGAGCATTTAACAGATTATACTCCCCTTTTAATCTTGTTTTGACTTTTAAAAAAAAATCCCCTCCCCTATAAATTTCAAAAATTGTATATGGAGGTTCAATACAGATATTATCAATCCTCCAAAAAGACTCTTTTTTTAGTCCATACCGTAAAACCCTGCATGCAGCTGCTGATAATATTTCATCTATATTATCACTTTTATCATAGGCTATAAGAGAACTGCTCTTGTTAATATTTGAAACAAATTTTTTAAAAACACTTTTTACATGATCAATATCTCGAAAGATATCAGCATGATCAAACTCTATACCTGTTAAAATGGCAATATGGGGCAGATAATGAAAAAATTTAGGCCCTTTATCAAAAAAAGCTGTATCATATTCATCACCTTCTATAACTATATGTTCTCCAGAGCCCAAACGATAATTAGCAGAAAAATCTTTTACTATTCCACCAATCATAAAAGAGGGATCTGCCCATGCTGTATACAGTACCCATGCCATAAGAGATGATGTTGTAGTTTTCCCGTGGGTTCCTGTAACCACAACTGCTTTTTTATCAAATGCTGCAAACCTGTTTAACGCCTCAGGCATGGAACAAAAATCAAGTCCCATCTCTTTTACTGTTAGAACCTCAGGATTATCCCTGCTTACTGCATTTCCAATAACTACAAGATCAGGCAAATGTGATAGATGCTCCCTTTTAAATCCATTATTTATTATAACTTTTTTACTTTGCAGAAAATCACTCATTGGTGGATAAATTTTTGCATCAGAACCTGTAATTTCAAACCCCATGTCTTTCAACATGCAGGCCAAAGCACCCATTCCAGAACCACAAACAGCAATAAAATGAATTTTTTTTGTTTTTCCTGAACTTATTTTTTTCAATGAAATAACTTTAGTTTTATTTTAGATAAGTTTAACATCTGTAAATACTGTTCTCTTTTCTGTATCAACTATAACATCTATATGACCGTTATTATAATCTTTTACACAATAACCTGCCACAAACTCATCTATTGTTAATACCTGTGACAAATAAGAAGGGAACAGAGCACATTCAAGAGCAGGATTTACACCTGGAGGCATAGCATCTGAACCAAACAACAGATCATCCCCAGGGACAAAACCTGCTTCATCAATAAGCATACGAAAATTATTATTTTGTGATAAGTACTCTTTTGATAAACGATCAGTATATATAAATGAATCAATGGAAAAGTTTGGCTGCATGCATAAAGATACGCCAAGCTCTTTTAACAGAACAGCATTTTCTTTTGATATAAACTGACAATGTTCTACTCTAAATTCAGGTATCCTTGAAAAATTTTGCTTAAATTTTTTCAATACCTTCAAAATCTGATCTGTGGCAGCATCTCCTATAGCATGAACAGCAACAGGCTTACCAATTTTATATATTTTTTCAAATAACAGATAAAGCTCTTGATCCTTATAGAGTAAAAAACCATTTTCACCATTTAAATAAGGCTTTTGTAATTTTGCTGACATGCAGCCCAATGAACCATCAGCTATTATTTTTATTCCATAAATTTTTTCTTGATTTTTACGGCTCAAAGAGATATAGGTATCCAAATCCGCCCAGAATTTAATACGGTCAATTTGATTAATTTTTTCAAAATGTGAAATAACATATTCATTAGTTAAAAGAAGATCTTCTGTTTTCCACACCCCTAAGTTTGCAAGAAAAAAATTACTTTGCTTTAATTGCTCAGTACTACATGATTTTAAAGAAGCCACAAAATTTATAACTTTTTGAAGATTTTTTTCAATCCACACACTGTCTTCCATGCATGTTATAATTTCCTCATGTTGATCCTTTAACAACTCTTTTGCTGATGAATTAATCACAATAGTGTGAAAAGAGGCACTACAGATAAGAGATGGCGGCATTTTTTCAAAATCATTTACATTAAATATATAATTACTATTATTCCACCCAAAAATAATATTTATTTTTTCATTACCGCCCATAATTATTTTCATTGCACAAGCTTTATCAGTAACACCCTCAACAGACAAACACCCAGACAAAGCAGCATACATAAAAGAGTGGTTATGATGATCATACAGAAGCGGTATTTTTCTTTTTATTATCATAAAATTACCATAATATTTTACATTTGAAAAAACAAAAAGCGTCCTTGCTTTTAGAGCATATCATTATATAAATTAAAAAATACTGTTTTTTATACCATTTTATTTGAAAAAATAAATTTTATTTTATATATCACAAGATTAAATTGAATTAAAGTAACTTCTCAATAAATTTAGGGATATATAAAATGGTTGACAGGTTAAAGGTAGGAGTTCTTATTTCAGGTTCAGGAAGTAATCTCCAGGCAATAATGGATCAATGTGATAAAAAAAATATCAATGCAGAAGTAGTATTTGTAGGCTCAGATAACAAAGAGGCAACGGGACTTTTAAAAGCAAAAAACAGTAATATCCCATACTTTGTTGTTGATTATAAAAAAATAATAAAAAACTGCAAAAAAACACCTGAATTTAAACTTCCCAACGACTATGATTTAAACAAAATTAAAGCATCACAAAACCTTTTCCCCAAAAACAGTGTCAAAGAAAAAATCAATTTTTTCTTACTGTCCCGGGCACGGGCTGAAGCAGAACTGTTAAACAAAATGTGCAAACATCAATTTGACCTCCTTGTTTTAGCCGGATTTATGCATAAACTTACTCCCTATTTTATATCAAAAGTAAATACTCCCGGTAAACTTCCAAAAATAATGAACATACACCCTGCAATTTTGCCTTCTTTTCCTGGAATATGCGGGTATGAAGATACTTTTAACTACGGCTGCAAGGTTGGCGGCTGCACTGTTCATTTTGTTGATTTCGGTGAAGACACAGGACCCATAATAGGCCAAAAAGTATTTTCCATTACCCCTGATGACACAATAGACTCCATTAAAAGAAAGGGGCTGGAGAAAGAGTGGGCTCTATTTCCCGAATGCATACAACTGTATGCAAATAACAAGTTAAAATTAGAAACCTATAGCTATATATCCGGCTTGGGAAAACAAATTACAAGGACAGTAGTTAAACAACAATCAGGTTAAACATCCGTGAGGTATAAGGATTAAATCTCTTCTCATATAAAAAATCAAATTACATATAACGGCCATGAGGCAGATCTGGATTTTTCATCCAGATCTGCCCACTTTCAAACCATGAAAAAGATGTATTACTTTTGCGTTCTTTCATATAAACCGGCATGACCGGAGCATGGTTATTCTTTATCTGCCACAACGAAAATTGAAACTCTCATGATTACGGTCTGTTGGACAAAGTTTTATATAAAAATCATTTGATAATACAAAAGGCTTCCTTATATTTAAAAAAAAGATATAAATTAGAATAATTAAGTTATAAAACTTCCTGTAAAACACCATTAATTCTATTGACATAACAAATGATGTACTGTAAATTCTTACCTAATGGTCTTCTAACTTTAAATAATAACTAAACAACGAGGTATAACAATGACAAAGGCAGAACTTGTAAACCAAATGGCAGAAGATGCAGGCATTACCAAAGCAGCGGCCGCGGCATCTCTTGATTCTTTTATGGACAACGTTTCAACAGCTTTAAAGAAAAAAGACGGGAAAGTAACTTTAGTTGGATTTGGTACTTTTGTAAAGATACGCAGAAAAGCACGAAAAGGACGTAATCCCCAAACAGGCGAACCAATTAAAATCAAAGCATGTAATGTAGTAAAATTCAGACCTGGAAAAAACTTACGAGAAGCAATATAAACCTGCTTAATTTGTATCCGGCGGTTTATATTGTAGGGATAAAAACTTAACAGTTTACTTTAATCTTTATGTTCAAATCCTTATCAAATCGTTTATAAAATAATTAATTTTAAAAAATAACACTGCTTTTTTATTACACAAACTTGACTTGCTTTTTTTTGAATTGATTAAAATTAATTGCTTTATATTTTTTTTATCCTGCACAACTTTAAAAAAAAATAAAGCCGCCGGAACCTTCTAATAAAAAATTTGAAAATCTAAAAACTCTCCTTTATATTGTTCTATACCAACAGACACATTATCAACCTTAGACAACAATGAGCCCTGAAAACACCAGTTAAGCATCTTGTCTACATTCTCATATTCACCTTCAAAAACAGCTGATACTGTACTGTCTTTTAAATTCTTTACCCACCCATAAACATTAAATCTATCAGCTACTTTTTTTGTTTCTACTCTAAAAAAAACACCTTGAACCTTACCAGATATAACAACCTTTACTCTTCTATTGTTTTCCATATCCATTTTTTAGATTCCCTAAATCAGATTTTTAAAACATTTATTTCAAAACTGTTTTAAAAATAAGTGGTCAACTATTTTAATTCCAAGATTTTCTGCTTTATCAAGTTTTGAACCTGCTGATTCTCCGGCTACTAAATAATCAGTCTTTTTGCTTACTGAACCGGAAGTTTTCCCGCCTCTATCTTCAATCATCTTTTTTACATCACCACGGGTTAAATTTTCAAATTTCCCGGTTATAACAAAAACCTTGCCTTCGAACTCTGTACTTCTTTTTTCAACAGGTAATTTTATGTTTATTCCATATTTTATAAGTCTATTAATTATTTCAATATTTTCTCTGTTTTCAAAAAAATCAACTATACTTCCTGCTGCAATATGCCCTATCCCTTCAATACTTTCTATTACTTGAACACCTGCCTCAATTAAATCTTTTAAAGAACCAAAAGAATTAGATAACAGTTTTGCTGTATTTTCACCCACATACCTAATTCCAAGTGCAAATAAAAATCTTGAAAAGGAGATATTATAACTTTTTTTTATAGCTTTTAACAGATTTTCTGCAGATTTCCCCCCCATTCTGTCAAGCTCCTGAAGCTGAAGCGCTTTTAACTCAAAAATATCTGCAAAATTATTTATCTTGCCTTTTGTTACAAGCTGATCAACAAGTTTTTCTCCAAACCCATCAATATCAAAACCACCTTTTGAAACAAAATGTTTAATACGTTCTTTTACCTGGGCTTTGCATACCGCATTTACACACCTTACAGCTGACTCATCTGCACGCCTTACAACAATAGAACCACACACAGGACACAGCTCAGGCAGTTTAAACAATTTTTCCCCACCAGTTCGTTTTGATAATACAACCTTAACTATTTCAGGAATTACTTCTCCTGCTCTTTGCACAAAAACAGTATCATTTATCATAATATCTTTTTTTGCAATTTCATCTTCATTATGAAGAGTTGCTCTACTGACAACAACACCTCCAATGTCTACAGGCTCAAGGATGGCAACCGGAGTTAAAGTCCCTGTCCTGCCCACTGACACTTCTATATCAAGAATTTTGGTTGTAGCCTGAACAGGTTTGAACTTATAGGCATTTGCCCATCTTGGGCTTCTTGAAGTCGCACCAAGCTTTTTTTGATGTTTAATACTGTCTGCTTTAATTACCATACCATCAATTTCATAATTCAGTGAAAACCGCTTTTCACTGAACTCTTTACACAAATCCAGTACTTTTTTTAAAGGTATTTTAGGCTTTATATGAGAATTAATATTAAACCCAAGCTTTTTTAATGCACATAATACATCCCAGTGGGAAGAGAAACCCAGATCAAAAGGATTACTAATACCATAGGCAAACATTTTTAAAGGACGTTTTGCTGTTTCTCTTGAATCAAGCTGTCTTAAAGAACCTGCTGCTGCATTTCTGGGATTTGCAAACAAGGACAGTTTTTCAGATAATCTGGATTGATTGAGTTTTTCAAATCCTGCTTTATCAATAATCACCTCCCCCCTTACCTCCAGACGGGGAAAAAAG
>JASFBI010000404.1 GCA_030149595.1 Desulfobacterales bacterium | reverse complement strand
CCAGTTTAATTCCACTCCTGTATTTTTCTGGTTTGTATCGTTGTCAAGGGTTACAATGCCTTCAGTCAATCCAATGCCAAAAGTACCGTTTTCACACTTAAAATTAAATCCTGTGCGTATATTAATACCTGTGGAGTTAAAATCATCTTTATCTAAATGGGTTCGGGAATTGGCGTAAATACCAAAATAGGAAGAGATGTCTCTGTTAAATCTATATTTATATAAACCGTATGCTGCAGGGTTTACAAAGTAATCACCCTGCTTTATGTTGGTTGCTGAAAGCAGCATGTTCAGATCAAGAGCAGGAACGTAAATTGTATTATTATCTGTGGAGTTATTAATGTTGTTATTATAACCTGATGATATTTGAACAAATCCACTGAAATCATGTTTTTTAATAGTCAGCAGGTGGTTTATGATTTTTAAATATTTTTTTACTGTTTTTTTTGCCAGTGAAGGAGGATTTAACGAAATAACAATCTCAAATTCGGTTTTAGCCCTAAGGTGGTTTCCCATCATAAAATATGCCCTTGCCATATCAAGTCTTGCACCTGCAAAATTGGGTTTTACTGTTAAAATCCTTTCAAATATGAAAGTGGCATGACTTAACTCATTGCTGTCTATTGCAGCCATGGCAAGGATGTAGTCATAATTTATATCACCTGCAAACAGAGCCTCTTTCTCTTTTAATAATTTATAGGCTTTGGCTGTTTTTTTTTGTTTTAAAAGTAATTTTGCTTTTTTTAATAACAGTTTAGAAGTTTGTTTTTCATAGGAGTTGGCAAAACATAAAGAGTAATTAAATGAAAATATAAAAACAGATATAATTATAAAGTAAATGGAAAGTTTTTTAAAACCCATTTTTTTCCCCTAATGATTTATTCAGCAGATTTTTTTTGGAGCTTTATGGTTAAATTAAATGAGACCTGTAGAATCTTGAAAGTAGTAATATTATTTTTTACTAAATTTATTGGTTTTAAGCAAGAAAATGATAAAAAAACTTAAATATATTTTATATGAAACTCTGTCCAACAGGCTGTAATCATGAGAGTTCAGTGGAGCAAATAAAAATGCTCCACTGTGATTTGATTTTTCCATAGGTTTGTATTTGTTCAGGGGAGAATGTTTTTTCTCTTAAAGAGCTGAACCAAATACATTTTTTAATGCAGAACAGATTTCGCCCATGGTTGTATACTCTTTTACAGCGTCAATAAAAAATGGTATGAGATTTTCGTTTTCGTTCTTGGCTGCATTTTCAATTTTTTCAAGGCAGGCTGTAACTTTTTTATTGTCTCGTTCTCTTTTTGTTTTTTGCAGTATTGCAATTTGTTTTTTTTCGGCAGCATCTCTGTCTATGGAGCTGTACATGGGTGTTGTTTTGGGTATTATTTCTATTTCATCGGCTTCTGTATATTTGTTTATTCCTATTCTTACCTCTTCTTTAAGATTAATCTTTCTTTCATAGGCAATGGAGCTTTTTATAACTTCCTTTTTCATCCAGCCGTTTTCAACTGCTTTATCAGCACCACCCATCTCTTCAATTTGTTCTAAAAGTGATAGTATCTCTTTTTCGTATTTATCTGTCAGACTTTCTATGTAGTATGATCCGGCCAGCGGATCCTGCACATCGCATAGTTTGCTCTCTTCAACAATAATTCTTGCGGCATCTGCTGCAAACTGATTGGCTTCTTTGCTGTGTCCCAAACCCAGAGGTTCATCAAAAGGAGGCATTACCATGGGTGGATCTCCAATAAATGCAGATCCCACAGCACCAAGTGTTGCACGAACAAGATTGTTTATCGGCCTCTGTTTGGTGCTTGTCCAGTACCCAACAAGAACTGCCCCGCCTTCTTTATAAAACCAGTGTTTTTCTTTTTTTGCCTTTAACTTGTATCTCATTATTTTAGCCCACACACGTCTGGCAGCTCTTCTTACAGCAATCTCTTTCAATATCTCCATACCGCCGCCATAGCTTAAAAATGTTGTTCTGCCAACAAAGTCGTCAATATCTAAGCCGGCATCAAGGGCAGTTTTAAAATATGCGAGTCCATTTGCCATTGTAAAGGCTACTGTTTGAATTCTTGTAGCCCCCAGCTCCCTCATGTGATAACCTGAGATACTTATAGTGTTCATTTTTGGCATATGTTCTGTGCTGTACGTTATTGTATCTCTTGTCATCCTCATGGAAGCTTTTACAGGGAAAATCTGGGTTCCCCTTGCCACAAACTCTTTTAAAATATCATTCTGGGGAGTTCCTTTTAAACTTGAGAGGGGAATGTTTCTTTTTTGAGCAAGGGCGGCATACATGGCGATAATTATGTTTGAGGTGCCGTTGATTGTCCAGAGGGATGTTACTTTATCAATATCTTTTGGTCCTGTAAAAACTTCGTAAAGAGTCTCGAAATCTCTTAGAGTATCAACTGCCAGGCCGACCTTGCCAACTTCTCCTTCGCATCTTTCGTCATCTGAATCAAGGCCGCAC
>JASFBI010000072.1 GCA_030149595.1 Desulfobacterales bacterium | reverse complement strand
ACATATTAGTATCAAATAAAAATTTGGCTCTTACCAATTAAATCTGATCAGCATAGTTCTTTATTTCTTCATTACTGGCAAGAAATCTGTAAAGAGTTGCTCTGCCTACACATAGTACACCTGCAGCCTTTGATTTATTGCCTCCGGTTTTTATCAGTGCAGCTTTAACCGATTCTGTATCAAGCTTACCTGTAAAAGGTTTGATTTCCAATACTGATTTCCGCTTTTTAATACCCATGGAAACATCTTTATTTTTAATGATTTCCAAAGGAAGATGCTCTGGAAGTATTGTTTTTCCATGTGCCCGCACAATGGCAAACTGAATCACATTTTTCAGTTCCCTTACATTACCCGGCCAGTGGTAATCAAGCATCATATCAATGGTTATGCTGGCAATATCCGGAACTGTATTAAGAATTTCCTGTTCTGCCTCTTTTAAAAAATGGTTTGTTAGAAGCGGAATATCACTTTTATGATCTTTTAAAGAGGGAATCAAAATAGGAATTACATTCAGCCTGTAATAAAGATCTTCCCTGAACCTTCCTGCTGCTATCTCTTCTTTGAGATTTTTATTTGTAGCACTAATAATTCTGACATCCACAGATACTTTTTTTTCACCGCCGACTTTTTCAAAGGTACCTTCCTGCAGAAATCTTAACATTTTTACCTGGGTTTTTAAAGGCAGTTCAGCAACTTCATCCAGAAAAAGCGTACCCTTATGAGCCAGCTCAAAACGCCCTTTTCTTTCCCTGACTGCTCCAGAAAATGCTCCTTTGACATGACCGAATAATTCGCTTTCTACAATTCCCTCAGGAATGGCACCGCAATTAACCGGTACAAACATCCCACTGCCATAAGAGCTGATATCATGTATTGCATATGCCACTCTCTCTTTTCCTGTACCTGTGTCACCGGATACATGAACAGGATAGTTGTACATAGCAACATCCTTGATCTGCCTGAAAATATCCTGCATGGCTTTATCTTTACCGATTATACCTGCAAAGCTTGAAATGCTTTCAGCTTTTAATGAAAGATCAAAGGTTTCTGTCATATCCCTGAAAGATGCAACCACTCCCTTAAATTCATTGGTATAATTATTTATAGGTGAAACAGCCATTTCAATCTGCCGGGTGACCCCGTTTTTTGTTATAATATTCAGTGGATATTCCCATGTGTCTACACGGGTAACTGGTGTACTATTGCAAAAAGAGCATTTATCACCGCAAAAAGGAGCTTTAAATACTATGTGACAATCCTTGCCAATAACTTCCTCTCTTGAATACCCTGTAATCTTTTCCGCTTCTTTATTAAAAATAGTAATTATTCTTTCCGGTGTATGGGCAATAATTCCAATGTGCAGACTATCAAGTACAAGATTAATATTATCCAGGTCAAATATGGCTTGTGAAAAATCATTCATGGTATATATATTCCAAATATAAAATATTTTACTTATTATCTATAGCCCATGTAAATGACACATTTATGTATCATAAGCAATGATTTTTTCTGTTTTTATAAAAGAGGGATTTTATTAGAAAAGATATGCAAAAAATAGTTTCGTCAGGATAGAACTTGTACCTGAAAATTGATAAAAAAAATATCCCAGTAACATACAGATCCTGGGATATTTTTACAGCTTCACAATCTGGTGACTGCCGGTTATTTAAAAAAACGATTAAGAAGACCCTGGAAAGCTAATCCATGGCGGGCTTCATCCTTGCACATCTCATGGACTGTATCATGGATTGCATCATAACCCAGTTTCTTTGCTTTTGTAGCAATTTGTTTTTTCCCGGCACATGCTCCATTTTCAGCAAGAACTCTTGCTTCAAGATTTGCCTTTGTATCAGATTCAAGCACTTCACCAAGAAGTTCAGCAAATTTTGATGCATGCTCTGCTTCTTCAAAGGCTATTCTTTTATAAGCCTCATCAACCTCTGGATAGCCTTCCCGATCAGCCTGACGGCTCATGGCAAGGTACATACCAACTTCTGTGCATTCACCCATAAAATTATCTTTCAACCCCTGGAGAATTTCAGGATCACAATCCTTTGCAACACCTATAACGTGGGCATCTGCCCATACAAGTTCTCCCTCCTGTACAGCAAATTTTTCCTTTGCAGCACCGCATTGTGGACATTTTAGAGGAGCATCGTCTCCCTTATGTGAATAGCCGCACACTGAACATACATAAGTCTTCATTTTAATATCCTTTCCTTAGTTGATTCATTCCATAAGCCTTTTTCAATATGGTTTTGTTTTTCCTTTTGGGCAAGATCAAGAATCCTGTATCCACTGTCTAAAAGGATTCCGTAAAGGACACCGCAACCGGCATCTTCTCTGTATTCATCACCATTTTGAGCAAGCCTGATCATTTGTTGTGCAAGTTTAATTGTACTTGCAATATTTGCATCACTTTTTTTTTTCAGCATAAATATAAAAACTTATTTTATGGTTACTTTTTAAAAACCAAAAATTTAAATTATATTTATACAACAAATATGCCAGATCGTCTCGTAACAGAATTTTTTTGCCTGATTTTATATGAAACTCCGTCCAACAGATCGTAATCATGAGAGTTTCATTTTTTGTTGTGCCCGATAAAGAATAACCATGCTCCGGTCATGCCGGTTGGTCAAAACGAAAATTTAAAAATTAGAACCAAATCAAACTTTATTAATAAAATATCCCGGCCCGATAAAACTGATCCGGGATATCCATCTTTTTTTAAAGAGTTGATTTAAGGTTTAACTCTTCTAACTGTTTAAAACTAGCTTTTGACGGAGCTTTTGTCATAAGACATGATGCTTTCTGGGTTTTTGGAAAAGCTATAACATCACGCAAAGATTCCTGATTACATAAAATCATTGCCAGCCTGTCTAAACCAAAAGCTATACCTCCATGGGGTGGAGCTCCTGATTTAAGTGCATCTAAAAGAAATCCAAATTTCTCTTTGTAATCATCCTCTTTAAGCCCCAATGCAGTAAACACCTGCTGCTGAATATCTGCACTGTGTATACGAATACTTCCGCCTCCTATCTCAGAACCATTTAATACAAGATCATATGCTCTGGACAGAATAGATGCAGGCTCGGTTTTCAGTTTATCAAAATCTGTTTCCACAGGAGATGTAAAAGGATGGTGCAAAGCCTGATATCGTTTTTCTGTTTCATCATAGTCAAAAAGTGGGAAATCTGTAACCCAGAGAAAATTAAATATGGTTTCATCTATAAGTCCCAGTTTTTTCCCCATATGATTTCGCAGATGGCCCAATGCTTCATTCACTATTTTAGGCTGATCTGCAACAAAAAGAATCAAATCTCCTGGTTCCATTTCAATTTTCTCTGCAAGAGCATCTTTTTCATCATCTGTAAAAAACTTTGCAATGGGAGACTGCCATGAATCCTCTTTTACTTTTATCCATGCAAGCCCCTTTGCCCTGTATATAGATACAAAGTCAGTAAGACCATCTATCTCTTTTCTCGAAAGAGAACTGCTCTGTTTGGCATTTAAAGCTTTTACCATCCCGCCTTTTTTGGCAACACTTGCAAAAACCTTAAAACCAGACTCTTTTACAATGTCTGTAACATCTTTTAATTCAAGTTTAAATCGTGTATCAGGTTTATCAAGACCATATCTGTCCATGGCTTCTTTATATGATATACAGGCAAATGGCAGAGTAACTTCTTTTTCAAGAACTTCTTTAAAAAGGCTTTGTATCATACCCTCAGCCACAGCCATTATCTGATTTTCATCAATAAATGACATTTCAATATCTATTTGTGTAAATTCAGGCTGCCTGTCTGCTCTAAGGTCTTCATCCCTGAAACATTTTACTATCTGATAGTACCTGTCAAACCCGGCAACCATGAGAAGTTGTTTGAAAATCTGTGGTGACTGGGGAAGAGCATAAAATGTTCCCTGGTTAACTCTGCTGGGTACAAGATAATCTCTGGCCCCTTCAGGTGTACTTTTTGTTAGCATTGGAGTTTCAATATCAATAAAACCAAGATTGTTTAAATAATTCCTTACTGCCTTCCCTATTTTATGCCTTGTTATTATATTCTTCATAAGTGCCGGACGTCTTAAATCTATATGCCGGTTTTCCAGTCTGATGTTATCAGAAACATCTATACTGTCCTCAATAAGAAAAGGAGGTGTTGCAGCTTTATTAAAAATTTTAAGCTCATTGACAGATATCTCTATTTCTCCGGTTTTAAGATTAGTATTTATCATTCCTTCAGGTCTTTTTTCAACAACACCTGAAATTCCAATGACAAATTCATTTCTTATGGTGTGAGCATGTTTGTGTATATCAATATTTTTATCAGGATTAAATACCACCTGACAGAGTCCTTCCCTGTCACGCAAATCTATAAAGATAACACCTCCATGATCCCTTCTTCTCTGTACCCACCCCATAAGAGTTACTTCTTTGCCTGCATCTTTGGCACTAAGCTCATTACAATGATGTGTTCTTTTCATTTTTCCCATCATATCCATATAAAATATAGTTCCTTCCTTAATAACAGCCATGAGACCGAGCTGAATTTTTCATTCTGGTTTGCCCATAACAAAAAAATAAAATATTATGCTGCTTTTCTATCTTTTACAGACTCTATAAATTTCTTTATGGGAATCGACTCCTGAACCTTTGTTTTCATATCTCTTACAATAACAGCTCCATCATTGAGTTCAACTTCTCCCATAATAGCTACATACATGGCATTTAATTTACCTGCTTTTCTCATCTGGCTCTTTAAACTTTTACCTGAAAAATCCATCTCAGCCTTGATTCCTGAAAGATTCAGTTCACAAATCCATCTGTAAGCTATTGTACTGCTTTTTTCTCCAAGGGCAGCAATAAAAATATCTATACAAGACTCCTTCTGTTTTTGAGAAACTGCCATAATTTCAACCAGCCTGTCAAATCCTATGGCAAATCCTACAGCTGGCTGATCAGGGCCTCCTAATACCTTGACAAGTCCATCATATCGACCTCCTCCTGCAACAGCACTTTGTGCTCCAAGAAGACTTGTCTGAATTTCAAATGTTGTACGTGTATAATAATCTAATCCACGGACAAGCCTGGTATTTAACTTGAAAGGGATATTTTGTTTTTTTAATGTATCAACAACTGCAATAAAATGTGTCTCACACTCAGCACACAGATAATCTGTTATCACCGGTGCATTTTCCACAGCTTTTTTACAGGAAGGAGATTTGCAATCTAAAACTCTTAACGGGTTTTTATCAATACGCCTTATACAGTCTTTACAAAGCTCATCTGAAACAGGCTTAAAAAAATCAATCAGAGCTCTTCTGAAATCAGGACGACACCCGGGGCAGCCCAGGGAGTTTAAGTGTGTAATAACATCTTTTACTTCAAGTTTTTCAAATAGATTTGTAAGCATAAGAATCAGTTGTGCATCTATAAGAGGAGATTTAATGCCAAACACTTCAGCATTAATCTGATAAAATTGTCTGTATCTACCTTTTTGAGGCCGCTCTCTTCTAAACATGGGTCCTATTGTATAAAGCTTTCTTTCCGGATCTTTTGCGTACATTTTATTTTGAATATAAGATCTTACAACAGATGCTGTGGCTTCAGGTCTTAATGTAATAAGGCCGCCGTTTCTGTCTGCAAAGGTATACATCTCTTTTTCAACAATATCTGTGTTTTCCCCGATACTTCTTTTGAACAGTTCTGAAGACTCTATTATGGGCAGCCTTATTTCAGAAAAACCAAAACTTTCAAATATGGATTTTGCTGTAGACTCTACTTTTTGCCAAATTCCTATATCCTCAGGAAGAATATCTTTAAACCCTTTTATTTTTTGTATCATAATTTTATCTATATGTTTCTTTATTAAATAGTTAACAATTTTTTAACCCTAATTAAATATCGTATTTAACACTGATTAGTCAACTATAATTCAACTCTCTAAAAAAACACAAAAATATTTAAAACTGCTTTAAAATATCTCAAAAAGAGATTGTTTTTGAGATTTAACATTGACAGACTGTTATAAAATATTAATATTTTCCAAATATCTGTACCCTTATTTTTCCAGGCTGAATATATATTTTAAAACAGAAATAAAAACCAAAACTCTCATGATTACGGTTTGTTGGACGAAGTTTCATATAAAATATCTCTCATTTGTTATAATACTTGACAATACACTTCATTTATACAATAAACGATGTTTATACAGTAAACATTGTATATTACATAAATATACTATTTCATTTTTCCAAAAATTTTTTAAAGCAGGAGGAGTATTATGGCAGATTTGAATGAATCTGACAATCAACAGCATCCTTTTTATGATGGTTTGGAAATAGGAGCTGTGTCTGTTAAATGGGTCAGAAGATCAAAAGACGGCAGCAACAATGTTGAGAAAATAAAAAGGCATGGAGGTAATCCTAAAATAACAGTTAAAGAACTTTTTAATAAATACAAGACAGATAATACGAAATCAAAAATGATTGTAACAGGTTCTTCAGCCAAAGCTATGTTTAATCTCCCCTATCGTTCTGAAACAGAGTGCATGGAGAAAGCATTGTCATTTCATAATATACAACCTGATATACTTCTTTCCCTGGGCGGAGAAACTTTTAGTGTATATACATTAAAAGACGGACTTATAAAAAATATTATTTCGTCATCTAAATGTGCCGCAGGAACCGGAGAATTTGTTGTACAACAGCTGCAAAGAATGAATCTGAGCTTAGAAGAGGGATTACAGTTATGTGAAACAGGAAATTTAGTTTCGTTAGCTACAAGATGTTCTGTTCATTGTAAATCAGATGCAACCCATAAATTAAACAAGGGAGAGTGTTTTCCCGGCGATATTGCCAAGTCTCTTATTTATGATTTAGCAAAAAAAATTGTGAAAATGATTGAGCTTGCACAGTGGCCTTCAAAAAACATCGTAATTTCAGGCGGAGTTACTTTAAATAAACCATTTGTTAAAAATCTTAAAAATTTATTAATAGATTCAAATATTACTGTCTTGGATGAGAGTCCTTATTTAGAAGCTTTTGGAGCATCTTTGTTTGCAGATGAGGAAAAAGAGTGTGTAGAACTTAAAAACATTGATGATTTTATTAACAGGGAAGATATCTTTTTTGATAAATTATCATCCTTAAAAGAAGCTGAATCTCTTTTGGATTACAGGGTTTGTCTCAATAAAAGCGATCAGGTACAGACAGATGGCGAATATATTCTTGGAGTTGATGCAGGCTCCACAACCACCAAAGCATTGCTGTTTAATGTAGAAAATGGTTCTGTAGATGCAGAATGTTACCTAAGAACACATGGCAATCCTGTTAATACTGTAAAAAAATGTATAAAAGAGTTAATAAAGGCGAGCAAAGATAAAAATATTAAAATTATTCAAACAGGAGTTACAGGTTCAGGCAGAGAGATGGTTTCTGTCTATCTTGATAACTGTTTAAGTTTCAATGAGATACTGGCACACGGTCGTGCAGCAGCAGATGAAATCCCTGATGTAGATACTGTTTTTGAAATAGGAGGACAGGACTCAAAGTTTATCTCTTTTTTAAACAGTGTTCCTGTTGATTACGCCATGAACGAAGGATGTTCTGCAGGAACAGGAAGTTTTCTTGAAGAATCAGCTTCTGTTGATATGGGTGTAGGCATGAAAGAAATAAGTGCTGCTGCAGAAAAAAGTGACACCCCCATAGCTTTTGGAGAAAGATGTGCTGCATTTATTAATACTGACCTTAGAAATGCACTCCAGCAA
>JASFBI010000071.1 GCA_030149595.1 Desulfobacterales bacterium | reverse complement strand
AAAGTAATAGATGAGCATGGATCAGTTATTTTTAACGGCGATAACTATACTGATCTGCGGCAGGTAGAGGCAGCAAAAAGAGGGCTTCCAAATCTTAAAACTACTCCTGAAGCTCTTTTGGCTTTTTGTGAAGAAGAAGCAATTGAACTTTTTGACAAATACAATGTTTTATCAAAAATAGAACTTAACAGTCGTTTTGAAATATATATAGAACAGTATATTCTTAAGATAATGGTTGAGGCTAAAACAACTATTGAAATGGCAAATACAATTGTTTACCCTTCAGCTGTACGCTATCAGACAGAGCTTGCTGATAGTTGCTTAAAAATGAAAGAGCTTGGTCTTGATTGTGATAATTCTGTTCTTTCTGAAATATCTGTATTGATTAAAGATCTTAAGTCAAGTGTTGCAGTACTTAAAGATGTTATTTCCCAGGAAGATGAAGACCATATATCCCAGGCAAAAATATGCTACGGAAAAATTATTCCGGCTATGTCAGAAGTCAGGGAAACAGTTGATATGCTTGAAGCTGTTGTTGCAGATGATCTTTGGGATCTTCCTGTATATCAGGAGATGCTTTTTATTAAATAAAATCTGAATGATTTAGATGCTTCAATTTTTTTCCAGGGAAATTAATTGTAATATTCCATGTATTATCCATTGTATTTAGCATATACAATGGATAATATACTTTATTCTACAGGCTGTTGCAAAATGCTGATTCATCCAGAATTTTAGCTTTGAACTTGAAGAAATTTTTATTTTTTTATCTCTTTGACCACTGTGCTTATCATTTCATTTAAGCCTTTTTGTATATTTAAATCCCTTTTTGTAGCCTGACCTATCCAGAAAATATCTCCTGTTTTAATATCAATCACTTTAAAGGTTATACCAAGATTTGCAACAGATACAAAGCGTTCCTGTGGAGGAGGTAAGTCAAATTGTTTTATGTTTTCTGGAATGGGTTGTAATTTAGATGCTTTAATCTGGTAAATAAGACTGTGATAATCTTTTAATTTGTCTGTACCTTCTGAACAAAAATTTTCAACATTTTGAGTATAGTTATCTTTTATATCTGAGTTGATAAAGTTTGCATAGGAACCTGAATTTGATATTGCATTTTTAAGCTTTTCTTCTGTAATGGTTTTGTCATATTGTTTGAGAAAGTCTTTAAATATGAAATTCCATTCATCCTGATCCTGTTCCAGGGTTTTAATTTTAAAATCAATGCTTTTTTGTTTTATCCCTATAAAGGGTAAAACTTTTTGAGAAGAAAAATACGGATAATTATATTTTAGTGTTTTTGCACTGTTGTATCCTTTCCATAAAAATACTGGGGTAGGAGGGCCTAAGCAGGAAGAGACTATTTTTTTTTGGTAGTGCAGGTAAGTGTTTTTGTCATTTGAAAATATCTGATAGAAAAGATTTTTTTTGATATATTCGTATTGTTTGGCATCCATAGTGGATTGTTGTTGTTTGAATTGGTTTGCTTGTTTTTTGTAGGTTTTTAATTCTGTCAGATATTTATTA
This sequence comes from Desulfobacterales bacterium, assembly GCA_030149595.1. Lineage (GTDB taxonomy): Bacteria > Desulfobacterota > Desulfobacteria > Desulfobacterales > DAOWNP01 > DAOWNP01. The sequence continues at coordinate 6,250 of JASFBI010000071.1, read as the reverse complement.
TACTCTTTTTGGTCAATCTTGTAAGGGACAGGAAGTTTTGTGTTTTCAAAATGGTACTGGGTTACTGCCCCAAAAAGAATAAAATCAGCTCTTGTAAGTTTCCCAATTCGTTTAGCTATCTCTTTTTCGCTCATTTTAAGCATTCCTGATGCAGCTCTTTTTTGTTCTTCAACTATTTTTTTAATATTTTGTCTTTCAACGACTTTTAAACCTTGCTTAAAAAAATGTATGGAAAAAGTATCTGAAACCAGTGTTCCAGATCCTTTCTGGCCTGAAGAGGCAAAATCCATTACACCAATGGTAGCCCCTTTTTTTATGGGTCTTTTTTTTGAAACATATTTGTTGATTATTGGTTCTGTATTAACAGTTTCTTCAAGGGATGAGAGAACAGGGTTTGGTATTATAGGTGGAATAGGAGCTTTTATAAAACCTATGGCAGGGCTTTGGGGAGGTTGCATTTTTAATGGGCCAAAACATGCTGTTATGGTGAAAGCTAACAAAAAAATAAGAAAAAATTTTGTTTTTTGCATTTTTTCCCTCTTTAATTTAAATTAATAATAATAACTATATGTTATAGTAGCTGCAAAATTATTATCATAAGTAATATCGTCTAATATAAGTTTGTCAGGATTAAAGGCGGTATTACCAAATTTTTTTTTAATAAATGCAGATGCTTTAGTTTCGGTATTTTTAATTGCAGAACTTTTTTTTATCAATATAGGCATTGAAGCAGATGGTGGGTCACCTAAAACCAGTAATATGATTTTATTTTTACTTTGCTTTAATATTTTTATCTGTTTTTTATGTTTTTTTTTAAACAAAACTATATAGTCTTTTATTAAATCTTTATCAATCTCGTCTATTCTAACATTTCCGCTTGAACTTGATAAAATTTCTCCTGTTATTAAATCAATCATTTTAGCACGTATTTTTAGGCTTTTGCTTCGTTTTGATATTGTTCCGGTAATAAGAAAACCTGCACCAATTTTTTTCCCGAGTTTTTGTTCCCATGCATTGTGTTGAAAATGTGTTGCATTGGTTTCAAATGCTATTTCCTTTTCAATGGCTTCAATTCGTTCCCTTTCCAGTATAACTATATTTTTTTTTTCACTAAACCTGTCTATCATTATATCTATAAGGATGCTTTCTACTTCTTCAGTTAATGTATTTGCTTTTTTAGTCTTTTTATCTATAAAAGATCTTACAACAATGTAATATTTTTGTTTTTTGTTAATAACATTAATATGTCTCTGAAAGTCTTGGATTATTTCTTCTAATTCATCTTCTAATATATCAGCATTGCATATAGGTGAATAAAAAAAAGAAGATAGTAGTAGCAGGAAAAAAGCAGTAAGGATTTTAGGAAAAAAGTACTGGTAAAGATTTTTTTTTATTAAAGGCATAAATGCTCCTTATATTATAGAAAATATAGTTTAAATATTAATAAGAGTTCTTTTTGAGTTTATTTTTTTGATGATTAAGATCAGGCTAATGTTTAATATATATAAAATACAAAAAGAGAAATTATATTTTATGTATATTATATTCTATAATATATAAAATACAAGGATAGAATTTAACTGGTTTTTAAATATTATGATAATTTTTAAAAAATGTAAAAAAGTGATTGCCTGTTAATAAGAAAAAACACGTAAATATTACAAATATATAGAAAGAACGTCTTTTCTGGCATTAACATGCTGAATAGTAACAGATACAAGATCACCTGGTTTTAGTGTTGTGCCTGAAGGCAAGGATAATTTGCATTCAAGTACATATTCGCAAAGCAGGGCAAGGTGAAAATTTTTTCTTTTATCAAGTATTATTGCCTGGGTTGTTGAACCTGATTTTTTTTCAAGAAATTTTAAAATAAAATAGCGATGTCGTGAGTATTGAGCTTTTGCTGCTATGGATTGTGGATAGGGTAATTTTTGAATAATCTGGTTTATTTCTGTTTTTGAATATGGTTCTTCATAATTGAATACAGCACGTATCTGACGCTGGGTTACAAGATCAGAATATTTTCTTATAGGTGAGGTGGCAGTAACATAGGCATTGATTCCTAGGCCAGAATGATGTTCGGGACGACTTGAGACAATAGCACGACTTAAAAGTTTTCTCTGCATCCAGTTTTGAAATATTGTTCCCTGATCTCTTTTAAAAAGCCGCTCTTTTGGAGGAGGTTGTGATCTGAATATAGCAGGCATATTATTATTTGAAAGGAATTTTGCCATAAGCCAGTTTGCCATAATCATCATTTCAGAGATAAGTATCCTGCCCGGTTTTTCACGGGTTGTTTTTGTAATATTAACTTCATTGGTATCAGAAATATCAATGTTTAATTCAGGAAGAGATATCTGCATGGCATCACCATCTAATCTTTTTTCCCTGAATTGTTTTGCAAGGTGTAACAGATTGCTTAAAGCCGGTTTTTTATCTATATTATTATCTACATCACTATATGTAAGCTGCTGTTTAATTTTAATAATACTTGGAACTATTTCAAAATCTAAAATGTCAGCAAAATAGCTTAGTTTGACAAGAATACTTATGGCCGGTCTTGTCTTATCTTTTTTGAGGCTGCAAAAATTTTCAGAAAAAACCGGAGGTAGCATATTAATAGTAAGATCCGGCAGGTATATAGAGGTCGCTTGTTCTAAAGCATGTCTGTCTATTATATCCCCTTTTTTTATAAAATGACCAATATCGGTAATGTGTATGCCTACAATGTATGTATTGTCTTGTTCTTCAATACTTATTGCATCGTCAAAATCTAAAGTTGACTCTCCATCTATGGTCATAACATCTATATCTGTTAAATCTCTTCTTTTGGGAGTATCAGGAGAGTTAGTTTGTGGTGGCAGAAAGTTTTCTGCATAACTAATGACTTTTTGTGAAAAATTTGTCTGGATTTCAAGGTGCAATAAATCTATATTTTCATCTTTGTTCCAGATTCCAAGTTTTACAAAAAGAGAGAATAGCTTATCAGTAGAATTTAAGCCTGTTCTTGAGAGTATTTCTTTGCCTGTTTTTGCATATTGGCTTTCATTTTCAAAAATATAGTATGACTTTAATATTTCTGATATCTCTTCAAAATTATCTGGATATTTTATGTTTGAGTCTGTTAGTGCTTTTTTTAACCATTCACTTGCCTCTATTATAATTAATTCTGTGTGCTTTTGTTCTTTTATTTGAGATAGTATCTGATTAACTGTTTCTTCAGAATTTGTGAAAAATTTATCCTGATTGAATTTCAAAAATATTCTGTTTGCAAAAAAAGCTCTCATGATAGCAGATTTTTCATCAGGAGATGGGTTTTTTTTAAAGCAAAATTCTGTCATTGTTGTAAGGTCTATCCATTCATCTTCTTCATACAAGATATCCCATAGTTCTTTGATATCAATATTGTGAATCAGAGAGTTTCGATGATCAGCTATTTTTTTTAATGACGATACCAGGGCATCTCTTCCTGCTGAAAGCTTAAGAGTACATGTCTCATGGTGAGAAAGTCTGTTAGGGGAAATAGTTATTTCCTTGTTGTTTTCGGTAAGTAATCTTAATCGCTGCTTTTTTATTTCTAAAATAACAGCACACAATATTTTTTGATTTTCGATAAATTCTATAACATATCCAGGTTCCATAACAGAAACTATTATCAGTGGTATTTTTAAAAGTCAATAATATGATGTGAACAAGGTAATGATTGTTTGAAACAGCGTGTAATAAAAATTAAAAAAGCAAGAGAAATTTGTCTTTTAATACTATTTAAGTAATATTATTACTACCATGTTAAAATAGCTTGTTTTTTAGTAAGTCATGAACTATACTAACTGTTAGAGTAAATACTTCTTGTATTTCTATTACTGGCTTTGTCTACATAACTATCTATAGTAGTAAAAAATTCGTTTGGAAAATTATTAAAGTAAAAAAAGAAAATTTCGATAAGTGAACTTATTGCTTTTTTATTTTTTTATTTTTTATTTGAAAATGGTATGGAGATGATCTTTTGAAAACCAATAAAGAAATTACTTCAACGGATAAGCTTTTAAATGCAATCAGAGCAAAACATGAAGGAGGTAGGATAGATAAAAAGAGAAATGCCTATTTAGAAACTACTGTATACAGCAGCCCGCCTGAAGAGAAAAAAAAGTACAGAAGTAGAATTTCTCTTGGGGTTGTTATAAGATCAAATACACTTGTATTAATACTGATTGATAGATTATCAAAGAGTGATTTTGATATTATTGATTTTGCCTCTTATAAGTTTGATTCTGGAATGACAAGTCAAAGTGAAGATTACCCTGTGTTTTTATCTCAAAAAATAATGGAGATCTGCGGGGGACAAACTAATGTTGATATCTGGACAAACATTTCAACGCTTAACGTCAATATTAAATGTATTAAAATTCCCAAGGTACCTGATGCACAAATTACAAATACAGTTTACTGGATGTATAGAAAAGATGTTTTGTTTGATGAAAAAAAGTTTGTTTTTGATTATGAAATTATAGGAGAAACTTATCAGGGCGGTGTGAAAAAAGATCTTGCAATGGTGTATACAGCACCTGCAATTGAAGTTAAAAAAATTAAATCTCTTTTTAAACTGGCAGGTTACCCTGTCTCTGGGGTTACAGTTATCCCTTTTGCTTTTCAAAATTTTTTTAGAACTGGAGTTATTCAAGCTGATGAAGTAGTTTGCATTATTTTTATAAGTAATAATTATTCTAGGATTGATATATTTGATAAAAATAATATTGTTTTATCCAGGGAAGTAAAGACGGGTATTAGCAGTATGGTTGAGCTTGTTGCCAGAGAAATGGAAGTTGGTAATTTAGCTGGATCTCAAATGTTTGAAATGGAAAATGAATCTAAAAATATAAGGAAGGATACAGATAATTCAAATATAGAAGGTTCTCCTCAAGTAGTGTATGCACAAAAGATTTTAAATAGTTTTTTAAAAAACTCTTTAGATTCAGAAAAGGGTAGTAATGAAAATACCTTAAGTTCTGGTAAAATTTTTTATATGATTAAACCTGCTTTGCAGCGTCTTGTAAAACAGGTGGAGAGAACAATAGAATATTATTCAGTTAATTCAGGGCATAATAATGTTTCTCGGGTTTTTGTTACAGGCGAACTTAGTGTATATACCCGGTTTTTTTCTATGATAGAGGAAAATGTAGGGTTGCCTGTTGCAGCTATGGGTGATTTTTTTCAATTGCCAGATGATGATGGTATATCTGTGAATTGGGAGGATCTCTATGTACCTGCAATAGGCGTAGCTTTATCTGCGAATTCTTATACTCCAAATTTAAATTATACTTATAAAGAAAAAGAGAAAGACTTAAAAGAAAAAAGAATAAAAAAATATATATCTGCAGTTTTTATAATTATCATAGCTATCTTAAGCATATTTTTGTTTGTGAAGAATTCTGCTATAGAAGATAAAGTTCAAAAAAAGATTTTGATAGAAAAAAGATTAAGTGAGTTTGATTTAAAAGTAGATCAAAACTTTATTTTAAAGCTTGTTGCAAAATCTGAAAAAGCGAGGGGGAAATATAAAAAATATGCAGATAGTTATTTAAATATAGCTTTAATTCAGCAATTATCAGAATTAACACCTTCTAATATAAGATTAATAAGTTGTACAATAAATTTAGAGAGTAAAAATAAGTCCAATATTTTTATTGAAGGGCTGGTGGTAAACGCTAAAAAGAGACAGGATTTGGCTCTTGCTGTTTACCTTGTAAAGCTTGAATCGTCGCCTTTGATTAAAGAGATAAGAATTACTTCCAAGGTGTTTGAGAAAATAAATGGCAGAGAGTTATTATATTTTAAAGCAGATCTGGAGATTTATTAATGTTAAATACTGATTCATCATTTTCTATTAATAAAAGCAGTGTGATTTATATGCTAATATGTAGCTGTGGAATTATTTTATTTGTTTTTTTCGGTGTTATTCCAAATCAAAAAAAACTTGCTGCTCTTGATAGTGATATAATAAGTATGGAGCAGCAAATTAAAGAGCAGAAGATACTTTCCCCTCTTTTACAAGATCTTTTGGGAAAAATCCAGTTTAAAGAAGTTGCCGGGCTTTCTTGTGAGAAAAAAAAAGGTATTGAAAAAAGTCAATTTAATACAATAGAGCCTGTTTTTCAAAATATTCTCTATAAACACAGGTTGATTTTAATTTCTTTTACTCAGGATATAAACTTTATGTTAAAGAGCATAAAAAATTTTTTTATAAAATTAA
>JASFBI010000070.1 GCA_030149595.1 Desulfobacterales bacterium | reverse complement strand
GACTGCGAGAGAGACATTTCGAGCAGGTACGAAAGTAGGTCTTAGTGATCCGGCGGTTCTGAATGGAAGGGCCGTCGCTCAACGGATAAAAGGTACGCCGGGGATAACAGGCTTATCGCCCCCAAGAGTTCACATCGACGGGGCGGTTTGGCACCTCGATGTCGGCTCATCACATCCTGGGGCTGGAGCAGGTCCCAAGGGTTTGGCTGTTCGCCAATTAAAGTGGTACGTGAGCTGGGTTTAAAACGTCGTGAGACAGTTTGGTCCCTATCTTTCGTGGGCGCAGGATATTTGAGAGGAGCTGTTCCTAGTACGAGAGGACCGGAATGGACGAACCAATGGTGTACCAGTTGTTGTGCCAACGGCATGGCTGGGTAGCTAAGTTCGGAACGGATAACCGCTGAAAGCATCTAAGCGGGAAGCCTCCCTCAAGATAAGATATCCCGTTGTATGGAAACATATAACCTTAAGACTCCTCGAAGACTACGAGGTTGATAGGCCAGGAGTGTAAGTGTAGTAATACATTCAGCTTACTGGTACTAATAAGTCGTGAGGCTTGGTCACAAATCTCGTATTGAGCGTTTTGATAGGTTTACATCCTAATATTTTTTTTCGGTGGTAATAGCAAAGAGGCCACACCCGTATCCATACCGAACACGGAAGTTAAGCTCTTTAGCGCCAATGGTACTGCATGGGAAGCTGTGTGGGAGAGTAGGACGCTGCCGGAAAATCCATATAACAAAAGAGCCCTGATAAATTTTATCAGGGCTCTTTTGCGTTATAGGACTTATTATGATAAAGATTGCCTTAAAACCCTTATATATAGTTATGCAGGCTGGTTTGTTTTTGTTTTTTAATCCCAAAATATTTTATTATGTTGACAAATTGGTGATGTTTCTCATATATCATTTAAAATTGGAATACAGAAGAAATAAGGAGTGGCTTTAATGTGATTTGACTATTTTCAGAGTTGTTTTTGTTTTTTACTATATCTATAAAATTTATTTTTCAACTTCTACCGGGTAGATTCTTAATTTCATTTTTTTAATATATTATTATAGTAATAATAAACGTTATTTATCTCAATAAACACTGATAGTGTCATAAGTATTTTATTTTATACAGTTATTTGGAGGTTTGATTGTGGAGAAATATATTAAATTTGTATTAAAATACCCTAAATTTATTTTGTTATTTTTTTTTATTTTAACTGTTTTTATGGGGTCAGGTTTATTAAAACTTAAAATGGATAATTCCATTGAAGCATTTATGCCGCAAGAGGATAGTGAATATCTCTATTATAATAAAGTTCGTGAACAGTTTGGGGATAATGGCAGGTTTTATATAATGTCAGTATCTGGTGAGAACTTGTTTGATTATAAGATGTTAACTCTTTTTGATAATATTGTCTCTGATATAGAAGCATATGAAAGTTACGATTTTGAAAAAGATGGTGCAAGGCGCGATATTTTAAATGAATTTTTATTGATGGATCAGGTAGCATATAATGATCTGATTACTACAATTGGTGGTGATAAATGTTTTTTAAGACTTGTGGAGAGAAAATATCATGGTCTTTTTGGAGAAAAGGAGATAATTTCCAAAAGGGCTTTCAGGAAGCTGAAAAAAAGTGTTTTAAAATCTCTTGCTTTAATGAAAAATGAGGTTGTTGCTGATTTTATTTCGCCTTATACTGCAAAAGGTATAACTGGTGAAAATGATATGCTTGAATCTTATGATCTTATAGGAAAAGATGATTCTGGAAAAAGAGTAATTCCGCGAACCAAAGATGAGATAATGTTGTTTAAACAGAGGCTTTTTTCAAATCCAGCATTTGCCGACGGGATTTATCATATTAATGCAGAAACAAATAAGATAGAGAGCTTTGGTCTGGTTGTTAAGTTTAATAATGTTATAGATCGTGATCCTTATGCAAGGGAGATTAAGGAAATAGCTGATTTATATTTAAGTAAAGGCGTAAATATAATTTCCCATGGTGCTCCTGTGGTTAATTTGTGCTTTAATCTTTATATGATGCGAGACATGACTGTTTTTCTTCCCTTTGTAATGCTTGCGGTAATTATTGTATTTTATTTTAATTTCAGGACGATAAGGGGGGTAATTCTTCCTTTGCTTTGTTTAATATGTGCTGATTTATGGGTTTTAGGTTTAATGGGGCATTTGGGTTACAAACTTACATCACTGGGTATTGCTATTCCAACGCTAATGATGGCAATAGGTAGTTCTTATGCTATTCATATATTGAACCAGTATTATATAGACTATAATCTTCTCTTGACAAGTGGAAGACGTAAAGGATTGGCATCTGTTATGTCCCATGTCTCTTTAACAGTTCTTCTTGCTGGTTTTACGACATTTGTTGGATTTATGACTCTGATGTCCAGTGCAATAATAGGAACCAGAGAATGGGGAGTATTTTCAGCAATAGGTGTTTTATTTACAGTAATTATTTCAATATCAATAATACCTGCAATGTTATATTTACTTCCTCAAAAGAGCATATCAGAGAAAGTATCTAAAACAGATTATACCAAAGTACGGTTTGTGGATAAGCTTATATCATTTTTTTCCCGTTTAAGTGTTGATCATTATAAAATGGTTGTATTTATAGCTGTATGTGTTTTGATTTTTTCCATAGTTGGTTTATTTAAATTAAGAGTTGAAACACAATTTTTAAAATATTTTCAAGAGGATGATCCCATACGGGTTAATGCAAAAGTAATAGACAGTAATTTCGGAGGACACTGGGGTTTTAATATCTTAATAGATTCAGGTGAAATTGATGGGATTAAACAGCCTGAATTTCTTGAGCATGTAGAAAAAATTCGTCTTTGGCTGGTGAATACTAAGGATCTTCATATTGGAAGAACAGATGGTTTTTCAGATTTTATAAAAACCATGAATATGGCTATGAATAATGATGATCCTGCTTTTTATAAAATACCCGATAGTTTTTATGATATAAATGATTACCTTGAAATATTTTCAGGAGATGATAATAATTCAGATGGTAGAATTGATGATTTCGAATCATTTGTGGATTATGATTTTAAAGTTACGAATATTATAGCACGTCTGCATGATAATATTGAAAGCTCTGTTGGAACTGGTGAAATAAAAAGGGTTTTAAGTAAGGTTGATCAATATGTGAAAAATATTTTACCTGAAAAATATTCATATAAAATTACAGGATATCCTCAGATATATGTAAAATTTTCAGACTACCTTGTTCAGGGACAGATTCAAAGCCTGCTGCTTTGTCTTGTGGTTGTAGGTATAATAATGATTTTGCTTTTTGAGAATTTTAAAGTTGGTTGTCTTGCATTAATTCCCATGTCAGTGTCTGTATGTTTTACTTTAGGGGTAATGGGATGGGTTGATATTCCACTGGATATAGTTACATCTGTTATAGCATCAGTTACTATAGGAATCGGAGTAGACGACACTATTCACTTTTTAAATACATTCAGGCATTATAGAGGCAGGGGGAATAATATAAGCGATACAATTGTCAAAACACTTCAGGTTTCAGGCAGGGCTATTCTTTATACCTCATTCTCACTTGTACTTGGTTTTTCTGTTTTGTGTTTGTCTACATTTACACCTGTTATAATGTTTGGTGTTTTAATGTCTATTTCCATGGTGGCTACAACACTGGGTGCTCTTGTTGTTCTTCCTGCATGTATCAAGAGTGTGGGGATTGAACTTAAACCTGCTAAAGCAGATTCTTTTATCTGGAGATATATCAGTCTTGCGAAAGCATTTGGATTTAAAGAGGAATATTGATTTGTATGCGGGCAATTTAGTATGAAAATCCATATCGGCCTTATGGCTGTTATTACATTTTAAGGGAGTGGGTAAAAATGAAGTTAAAATTTTTTATGATATCTATGGTTGTTCTTTTTATAAGTCAAACCTGTTTTGGTCTTACAGGCCGTGAGATTATGGAGAAAAATGATGCATTAAAAAAGCCTGATTCTGCTAAGAGTGTGGTTTATATGACGATAAATAAAGGCAAACGTATAATGAAAAAAGAGTTTGGCCTTACCATGAAAAAATTTAAAAATGGTGAAGACAAGGCTTTGATTGCATTTAATAAACCCACAAAGATAAAGCTTTTAACTCATGCACATAAAAACAGGGATGATGATCAGTGGCTTAGATTATCATCGGGTAAACTAAAGCGGATAGCCTCTTCAGATAAAGGTAAAGCATTTGTAAATTCACATTTTTACTATGAAGATATGAGTTCAAGGGATATAGATGATTATGAATATACCCTTGTGTCATCTGAAAATATATTAGGAGCTGATTGCTTTAAAATTGATGCATTTAAAAAAAAAGGCAAGAAAGTTTATGATAAATTGTCTCTTTTTGTGAGAAAAACTGATTTTTTTATTTTAAAAATTGATTTTTATAAAAAAGGCAGGTTTCATAAATATTTAGAAAATTATGATATAAAAGCAGTTAAAGGTATATTAACCCCCTTTAAGATTGTAATGTATACAGCAGATGGTAAAGCAAGCACTCATTTGAATATTAAATCTATTAATTATAATATTAAAATAAAAAAATCAAAGTTTAATAAAGAGGCTCTGCGTTAGGAGATAAAATATGAATATAGAAAACCCTTTAACAAGTATGTTAGGTATTAAATATCCTATTATTCAGGGTGCAATAGGTTTGAAAGGCATGTCAAATTCAAAGATAGCGGTTCCGGTTTCAGAAGCTGGCGGGCTTGGGATGCTTACAACAATATCTTACACTGACAGCAAAGAATTTTCTGAAGATCTTAAATATATAAAAAAGATTACAGATAAGCCTGTTGCAGTTAATTTTACCCTTATGAAGGGAACTGATTTTAATAATGAATTTCATAAAGAGTATGTAGATATTTGTCTTGGGGAAGGATTTAAAATTGCTTTTACTTCTGCTTATGATGGATCGGCAATAGGGAAAAGATTTCAGGATGCTGGAGGTGTGTGGATTCATAAATGTGCCACCATAAAACATGCGGTATCTATTGCAGAAAAAGGTGCTGATGCTGTTGTTATTGTAGGAATTGAAGGAACAGGATTTAAAAGTTTGGAACAGAACTCAACGCTTATTAATATGACTGTTGCAAGCAGGCTTATAAAAATTCCTTTAATTGCAGCAGGAGGAATTGCAAATGGGGCAGGATTTCTAAGTGCTTTATCCATGGGTGCTGCAGGTGTGTATTTGGGAACTGCTTTTATGGCAACCAAGGAGTTTCAGGCACCTGATAAATTAAAAGAGAAGATTGTAAATCAGGATGTGTTGGATCCCAAATATTTAAAAAGAATATATAAAATGGAGCATGGAGCCATGCATTCACTTGCATCAGGAGTTATTGATTCTGTAAAGACTGTTGAAGACTTTATCAATCAAATAATAAATGAATCAGATGAAATTATAAATAAATTTAAATTGTGGAAAATGTTTGTATAACCTGTATAGCGGGAGCATGGTAGAAATACGCTAAGTATTTTGAGGGTTAAAATTTTGATCTGTCAGAGAGACTGACGAAAAAGACAGTTTTCGTTCAGGCATTAATTAACATTTAAAAAGGGTTCATAAATATGTCAAAAAAAAATATTATTGCTGTGATGTATTCAGGTGGTACAGATTCAACTTATGCTGCATGGTCCCAGATGAAACAATATAAAGAGATACGGCTGATAAGTTTTATAAGGCCTGGTTTTTATAAGCTTGAAAATCCGGATCCAATGGTAAACAGGTTAAAAAAAGCATTTCCTGATAATATAATTAAATATGAAAAAATTGATTATAGTGATATTTATGATAAAATAACTCCGCATGAAAAAAAGATGGAGGTTTGTCAGAGTGTACTGACAAATAAAATCAGCCCTTTATGGATAGATAAAGCTGTACGTTCTTCTGATAATAGAGAAGCTTATGATATAAAAAAAATAGACCTTTTTATGACCAATGAGTGTTTGCAGTGTAAGATCGGTATGCATCTTGCCGCTATAAAATACTGCAGGCAGAATAATATTACTGATTTATGTGATGGTGGTAACAGTGAGCAGGTTGATGATGGATCTCAACTGGAGGATGTAAAAGAGCTGGCAGTGAAAATTTTTAAATCTGCTGGTATTAATTATTTTTCTCCTGCTTTTAAAATTACTGCAGCAGACAGGTGCAAGGCTCTGTTTGATTCTGGCGTAATAGATAATATTGATCATAAAAAGCTTGAAAAGGAGCATAAAATTCCTTCAACCCAGCTTCAGTGTACTGTCCCAATGTCAGTTCTCTGGACTGTTTGTGTTTTCCCATGGATGGTATATGATGCACACTCCTTAGATGAATATGTGGATATGTGTTATAATTATTATCAACATGAGATGCAAAAATGGATACAAACATTAAAGTTATAATATTGCAGCATATATGAGTTGTTTTTATATTATTTGCTGTTTTTTTAGAATGTATTACATGATGAGGATATTTTATGTTAAAAAGTGAATCAGCACAAAAACCTAAGCCCCTTGAAGGTGTTAAGATAATTGAATATGGAGTTTTTCATGCAGGTCCTGGTGCAGGTGCTATTTTGGGCGATCTTGGAGCAGAAGTAATTAAAATAGACTATGGAGAAGGTGATCCTGAAAGAAACTGGACAAAAATTGCAGATATGGATCTATCCTTTGAAAATGGAGATAGTGTCCTATTTGAAGTAACAAACAGGAATAAAAAAGGGATCTGCTTAGATATAAAAACAGAAAAAGGACGTGAAGTTTTTCATCGCCTTATAAAGAGTGCTGATGTTTTTTTAACAAATTTACGTAAAAGCACTAGAAAGGCTTTGGAAATTGATTATCCGTCTATTTCTAAAATTAATCATAAAATAATTCAGGCAACTGTTTCAGGATATGGACCAGAAGGTCCGTTAAGCGATATTGGAGCTTTTGATCCAATAGGTCAGGCAATATCTGGAATGATGTTTACCTCGGGGCTTGAGGTCCCAACTATGTTACGTACAGGTATTCTTGACCAGGCAACAGCTATTGCTGCAAGCCAGGCTATTTTAACAGCACTTTATTTCAGGGAACGTAAAGGTGTAGGTCAGGAAGTTCATGTTTCACTTTACAGTACAGCTTTATGGCTACAACATTTTAATTTGATGGTTGTAAATACACTCTCTGTAAATCCGTGTGTTCCAACCATAAGAGATCATCATTCTCCTTTGCGGAACTATTTTTTGTGCAAAGATAATAAATGGATTATGCGTACCCACCATCCAGAAGAGAAATACTGGGCTGTTTTTTGTAAGATAACAGGCAAGGAGGATCTTTTGAATAGTAAGTTTACAGATGATTCTGGTGCTCCTTTAAATTATGCGGAATTGATAAAGATTTTTGATAAGATATTTTTAACAAAAAAATGTGATGACTGGATGGAAATATTTATTAGTCATGGCTTGATGTTCAGCCCTGTAAGACATATTGATGAAGTCTCATCAGATGTGCAGGCCATTGAAAATGATTATATAGTTCCTTATGATCATCCAGTTCAAGGAAAAATGAATATTGCGGGTTATCCAATCCATTTTAGTGCATGCAGTGCAGGTACAAGCAGTTCTGCACCTGCTCTTGGAGAACATACAGATCAGGTTCTTGAAGATGTGGGATATCTAAAAAATGAAATATGCGATTTGAAAAAAGATGGAATAATAAATGGTACTGATAAGTTAATATAGTTATCAGCCCATTAGATTTTTTATCTTTATTTGCCATTTAACTTT
>JASFBI010000403.1 GCA_030149595.1 Desulfobacterales bacterium | reverse complement strand
GCTTCAGGGGATTGACGGAACCTGAAGCCCTTCCCTTGCCCATTTCACCTTGTACTGGCACACTTCGGCTGCCCTTATTAAGAACTCTCCAATAAAGTCCAGAGCATCTTCTTTTGTAATATTTTTTTCAACTTCAACATCTTTTTCATAATACTGCCCGTGATAATAGTCAGGTCTTGCGGGCCATGCACCTTCTATTGACTCATGTCTGCTGAAAAGCTGAATAAAAATATCGTTCTGCAACGATTCCTGAAGAGTTCTCGGAGCTCTTCCAGGCACATGCTCACATATTTCAGCTACTTTAAGAAGTTCCTCTTTTCTTTCAGAATCTGTTTCAAAGTTTTCAGCAAGAAGTCTTGCCAGTCTTGCATAACGTTTGCCGTGCCTGATACATGCATTAAGACAGATCTCCATTGCTTCCCAGTGAAAAATTTTTTTGTATGAAGACAGTGGATCTGAAGTAACAGGTTTTTCAAAAAGATCTTCATCGCTTTGATCAAGATTTTTACCTATTTCATCAATAATATCCTGAAATCCACGTTTTCCTGTCATAAGATATTCATAATCTTTACCTGAATAACCATGCTTTGCAGAAGGAGCTCCCCAGCCAATACAGCCTGCAAGAATCTTCATTAAATCTTCCAGATCATAATGGGGTATAACACGATACATTTCTGTTTTGCCAGCCCAATAATTACAGATTTCCTGCATTACCTTTCTTTTTTCTTCTTCAGGTTCAGGACATGCTGTAGGATCATTATATACTTCATCATTTACAAGTTCAGCTGCTGATGCATCCCAGTACATTGTATGGGGAAGACTTCCAACATACCCGACAAGCCTTGCCATATCTGTAATAAAAATTGTTTTATTATCAAGGACATGTGCAAACATCTTGGCTGTTCTTATAATTATGGGTTCAGGCATAAGTTCACTCTCTTCCCATGCTTCCTTACCAAGAAGCGATCTTTCAAGATCAACCTTAATCCCTGGAGGATACTGTCCTCCAATAGCACCTTTTTTCCATATTGCTTTTCTTAAATAATCAAGCCTTTTGGATCTTTTTTGTTCTGCTGCCCACCACCATTCCTGCTTATTTTCAAACTCTTCTATTTTTTTTGATAAATCTGTCATTTTCTCTCCTCACATAATAAATGTTAAAATAAAACCACATAAGTACCTGAGCAAAAATAAACATAGCTTCTATCAAGCTAATTTATTAATATTTATTAAAAAAGCAATTTAGAAATATTGAATTAATTATGCTCAGGTACTTAAATTCCAACAAACTGTTACAGAAACAAACAAAGTATTTTTCATATACAACAATACTGCAATCTTTTGCAGTAGACAGTTGATATTGTATACAGGGTTTTGAAATCTATACTCTATAACAGCCTGTCAAATATTTTCCCATAAACTCGCTACAGTTAAACACAAGCAATTTAAATACCAAAAAAATATTTTTTATTCTAACTAATTGTTTTGATTACAAAAAAAACAAATAAAATAAAAATATCCCAATTTCAAAGGGGTCAATTACGCCCCAGAAAGTAAATTCTTGATTAATACTGACTCATTTGTTGTTAAATTAATTTTGTGCCTTGAATTTGAATAAATTATTTAATCATAAAGCTTATTTAAAATCTCATTACTTTCCTTTAGAGCTGTATCGCAAAAATCGCCGTAATATTTTTTTATCTCTTCTAAAAACTCTATTTTTTTATCTTCATTATTAACAAACAGTTTCTCTTTGGTTTCACAAAAAACATTTAAGAATTCATCCACAACCTTCTGCGTATGCCTGTTTTCTGAGATAAGAGTGGAATACAGATGTGTATCTTGGGCAAACAGTCTTCCCACAAGGTCAAGCTTTAATCTGAAAATAGGAGTACTGCATGAAGAGATATCATCTGGTAAAATATTGTTTTTTTGAATAAGTTTCCCCAGAGATATGGTAAGGAAATGGGTAAGACCCTGTACCACAGCCATGTTTTTATCGTGCTGCAAAGGGTCCATAACAGTTACAACAGCACCTCTTGCTTTAAAAAAATTTTCAGCCCATTTATGCCATTTTTTCCCCCTGCCCGGACATATAACTACATTCTGGTTTTTTAAAGAATCCACAAAAGGCCCAAACATGGGGTGTGTACCGCAAACTTCTGCACAGGAGTTTTCCAGCATGGAAGCTACAACATCTTCTTTAAGGGAACAAAAATCCATGAAAAGCTGATCTTCTTTTAATAAATGACCTATTTTTTTTGCTATTTCAACTGCAGATTTTACAGGAGTGCTTAATATAACCACCTGTGATCGTTTACAAAGCTCTTTATAGGTAAGCCTGGTTTTACGGCCTGCAATTAAAACATTAAAACCTGCAGCCAAAAACTCTCTTTCAAAAAGACACCCCATAACTCCGGTACCACCTATAATACCTATGGTTATTTTATCCATTAAATGTCCTATACCTTAAGAGATGATCAGCTATAACTATACTTACCAT
>JASFBI010000402.1 GCA_030149595.1 Desulfobacterales bacterium | reverse complement strand
GGGTGATATTTTTTAAGCATTTTTACAAGCTGATCTGTAATTCTAAATGGCAAAACGACAGGCATTCTGCTGCCTATTCTGATAATTTCAACATGATCTATTTTTCTAAGTTCTATCAGAATTTGTTCAAGCCTGTTATTTGAAAGGGTTAAAGGGTCTCCCCCGGACAAAAGAACATCCCTTATCTCTTTATGTTCTTTTATATAGCTTATACATTTCCCGATATGCCTTTCTGTTATATGCTCATCTTCTGCCCCAACAACCCTACGCCTGGTACAATGGCGACAATACATAGAACATATGTGGGTTACAATAAATAAAACTCTGTCCGGATATCTGTGGGTTAGCCCAGGTACAGGCGAATCACTATCTTCATGCAGTGGATCTGTCAGATCATACTTGTTGTCACAAAGCTCATCTATTTTTGGTACTGCCTGAAGCCTTATAACACATCTCTTATAATCTGTTTTCATTAAAGAAGCGTAGTATGGAGTAATACTCATTCTAAATTTAGTCAGACATTTTTTTAAATCATCCTCTTTTTTTTTATTGATTTTAATAATTTTTTTAATTTCATCTATACTTTTAATGGTGTTTTTGAGCTGCCATTTCCAGTCTGTCCACTGATCTTTTTTAATATCTTTAAAAAACGGTATACTTTTATAATCAACACCTGCTAATTTTTCCATTATATACCTCCTGCTTTTTAGTAGTTTTCATTCCCATGTAACCGGCATGGCCGGAGCATGGTTATTTTTTACCGGCCACAACAAAAAAGAAAGTTCAATGATTATAGCCTGTTGGATAGAGTTTCATATAACATACATGGCAGATTTACCTGCCACAACAAAAAACAAAACTCTCATGATTACAGTCTGTTGGACAGAGTTTCATATAAAAATATCACTATAAATACGCATAAAATATTTTCTGATTTTTTCTGATTTTTTTAATATATTTAAAGCAAGTTCTGCGTGTCCTTTTGTATATCCGCTGCCAATATACATATCAATATCCTTTACAACTCCCTCAGCACAAAGAGCAGCTTTTGTAAATGATGTTGCCATGGAAAAAAAATAAACCTTCCCATGTTCACGGCAGCACAAGACAGATGCAAGCTCTGTATCTGTTATATTTACACAATTAATTACAATATCTGCCATTTTATTACCCGTCTCTTTTTCTATTGCCTTCAGACAAGTCAAAGGATCTTTTGCATTAAGTTCTAAAACAGTATGGCAAATATCAAGGGCTTTTAAATCATCAGCTTTTTCTTTTAAATATTCTATTCCAATTACTCTACCTTTGGGACCAACCCTGTTTTTTGCTTCATAACAGCATAAAATCCCGGATTTCCCCCCTGCTCCAAAAACTATTACAGTATCATTTGATTTACATAATTTTTTTGTTTGTGCAGGCGCACCACAAACATCTAAAACCGCAAGACAAAGAGCCGGAGACAAAGCATCGTCTTTTTTAACATAAATGGATTTTTCAAATAATATTGCTCTGCCTGAGATTTTGACCTGTCCTGTATCAAGATTAATATTTGAAATTTTATCAATTTTTAAAGGCGTTAGTGTTAATGATACCAGACTGATAATATCATCCCCTGGTTTAAGAGAACATTTTTTTTGAAGTTTTTGGCCTATTTTTGCAACTGTTCCTATAAACATCCCCCCTGAACCAGTTACAGGATTGTGCAGTTTTCCCCTTGCCCTTACAATATCTAAAATAATTTTCTCTATCTTTTTTTTATTATTATTTGCCTGTTTTTTCATTTGGGTAAAGCTTGCTGAATCTATATTTAAAATTTTAACATTAACAAGTATCTCGTTTTCGTAAAATTTTTCCATATTGTTATCTAATATCTCAGCAGGCTGAGGAAACATTGCCAGGGGCTTTATTACTCTATGACATCCATAAGGATCACCTGATCTTGAAATATTGCTGTTTTTCATACAAGATCCTTTTTTTGTAAAAACAGTATCAGTGATTTACAAAAACTGATTAATGGGTTAATAAAAGATATTTTTAAATCACATATTTTAAAGTTTAAGATAGTAATTCACTGCTAAATAAAAAATAAATATCAGGAGAAAAATGACTGCAAAAACAACTAAAAAAACTCTTTTACATGCTGGCAGAATATTTAAACTGTTTTCTGCAGATGTTACTTTTGATAATGGAGTAAAAACAAATCTTGATATAATCACTCATCCTGGAGCTGCTGCTATCGTGCCTGTAATTGATAAAGATACAGTCATTCTGCTTTATCAGTACAGGCATGCTTTAGGAAAAAATATATGGGAAATACCTGCAGGACTCATAGAACCTGATGAGTCTCCCTCTATTTGTGCTAAAAGAGAGCTTACAGAAGAAACAGGATATATTGCAGACTCCATGGAAAACATAGGAAAAATAGCACCCTCTCCCGGATATTCCAATGAAATCATACATATTTATATTGCAAAAGATCTAACAGAAACAAAACAGAACTTAGATAGT
>JASFBI010000069.1 GCA_030149595.1 Desulfobacterales bacterium | reverse complement strand
TTATTGTTATTTTCCTGAGTCATTTAAAATTTTTCCACTTTTAAAATTTCAGATTAAGGTTGCATCTGCTTTTGGATTATAATTCATTTCTATTTTTCTTGATGAGTTGCTCAATATACCCATCCGTTATCTGCGTTAAAAAAGCATTCTCAAACAAACTCTTATATCTGCTTTTGATTATACATTATCAACAACAGGATGTGCTTTTAAATATTCCAGTCTGTTTAATCCATTGAGATAGGCTTTTGCACCTGCTGTTATAATATCAGGATCTGCTCCTCTTCCAAGTGCAAGTAATCCGCCTTCTCTTAATCGCACTGTTACTTCACCCTGGGCATCAGTACCTCCTGTTAAGGCAGTGATGGAAAACCTTAAAAGTTCCGATTTTGTTCCTGTCAGTTTTATAATGGTGTTAAATACAGCGTCTATCGGTCCGTTCCCATAATCTGTGGCTGAAACACTCCTGCCGTTTATACCTATTTCAACTGTTGCTGTGGGTTTTACTGTTGTGCCGCTTGTTATCTGGATATATTCCAGCATAAAAACATCTGTAGTCTGAAGCACTCCTTCGGTTACAATTGCTTCTATATCCTCATCCATTACATTTTTTTTCTTGTCGGCAAGCTCTTTAAATTTTTTAAATACAAGCGCAAGTTCTTCTTTTGAAAGATTATGCCCCATCTCTTTTAAATGTGAATCCAGAGCATGCCTTCCTGAATGTTTTCCAAGAACCAGTTTATTGCTTAAAAGTCCGACTGCTTCCGGCTTCATAATCTCATATGTCATAGGATTTTTCAAAACACCGTCCTGATGAATTCCTGCTTCATGGGCAAAGGCATTGGCTCCCACAACAGCTTTATTAGGCTGAACCATAATTCCTGTTATCATGCTCACAAGACGGCTTAAAGGATATATCCTTGTTGTATCAATATTTGTTTGGAAAGGAAAAAAATTTGGCCTGGTTTTTATTGTCATCACAAGTTCTTCAAGGGAAGTATTCCCTGCTCTCTCCCCTATTCCGTTTATGGTAACCTCGGCTTGTCTTGCTCCCGCTCTTATGGCAGCTAAAGTGTTTGCTGTAGCAAGACCAAGATCATTGTGGCAGTGAACACTTAAAACTGCCTTTTTCATATTTTTAGTATTTGCCATAACATACTTTATCATTTTATAAAATTCTTCAGGTACAGCATATCCTACTGTATCAGGCAAATTTACAGTGGTTGCACCAGCATCAATTACTGCTTCAAATACCCTGCATATAAAATCAGGATCACTTCTTGAACCGTCTTCTGCTGAAAACTCAACACTGTTTGTGAGTGTTTTTGCAAATTTTACTGCATCCTGTGCTGATTTTACAACCTCATCAGAAGACATATTAAGTTTATACTTCATATGCAGTTCAGAAGTGGCTATAAAAGTATGAATTCTTGGTTTTACTGCACAGGATACTGCATCCCATGCCCGCTGAATATCTTTTAATGATGTCCGGCAAAGACCTGCAACTTCTGCATTTTTTATATTTTCGGAAATTTTTAAAACTGCTTCAAAATCTCCTTCTGATGCAGCTGGAAAACCGGCCTCTATCACGTCAACACCAATTTTCTCAAGCTGGGTGGCAAGCCGCAGTTTTTCTGCTGTATTCATACTGGCTCCGGGAGATTGTTCACCATCCCTTAGTGTTGTATCAAAAATAATTACTTTATCATTCATGGCTTTACCCTTATAATTTTGATCTTCATGAACCTTGACAAAAAAATCCGGTTTTCGTTAAGACATTAGTCAACTGTGATATTTTTTTAAAAAAAAGAGACCTATTTTTTTTCTTTTGATAATTTATACTGAAGACTGTCAGATAGTGCCTGCCAGCTTGCTTCTATTAAATCTTCGGAAACACCGATAGTACTCCATATTTCGTCTTCATCCCTTGATTCTATTATAAGCCGTACCTTTGCATTTGTGCCTTCACGGCCATCTATAACACGAACTTTAAAGTCCACAAGACTTGTTTTTTCCAGAAAGTCGGGATAAAATTTATTTAATGCTTTTCTAAGGGCATTATCAAGAGCACTAACAGGACCATGACCTTCTGCAACAGTTATTTTCTCTTTTCCTTCAACAGATATTTTTATGGTTGCCTGGGATGTACACGCTCTGTCTTTCTCTTTTATTATGGTTACCATAAAAGATTTTAATTCAAATAGAGGCTTAAACTGTTTTGTAAGCTTCTCCATAAGTATTTTAAAGGAACCATCAGCCAGATCAAATTGAAAGCCATCTTCTTCAAGAGATTTTATTTTTGAAACAATATCACTGCTTTTTACCTTTTTTGAGTCAAAATCTATCCCCAGTTCTCTGCCCTTATATTCCACATTGCTTTTTCCCGACAGATCCGAAATAAGAACTCTTCGGCTGTTACCTACTTTTTCAGGATCAATATGTTCATAGGCAGAAGGATTTTTCATAACAGCACTTACATGAATTCCACCTTTATGGGCAAAGGCACTCTTACCTACAAACGGCCGGTTATTGGCAGGAATCATATTGGCTATTTCACTGACAAACCTTGAGCATTTTTGTAACTTTTTAAGATTTTTAGTGGACATACAATCATAGCCCATTTTTAACTGTAGTACAGGAATAATAGATATTAAATCAGCATTTCCACAACGCTCACCATAACCATTTATTGTTCCATGAACCATAGTTGCTCCGGCTCTAACAGCAGAAATTGTATTTGCACCAGCCATTCCACTGTCATTATGGGTATGTATTCCTATCTCCGGAATCTTTGCCAGCTCTCCACTACTGTATTTTTTATTAAAAAATACAGTAGTATCTAAAACAGCTTTTTCAATATCAAAGGGGAGCCAGCCACCATTTGTATCACACAAAACCAGAAAGTCAGCACAGCTCTTAGCTGCACAAAAAAGTGTTTCCAGGGCATATTCCTTGTTTGACCTGAATCCGTCAAAAAAATGTTCTGCATCATATATTACTGTTTTGTCATTCGCTTTCAGAAAAGAGACACTCTCAGATATCATGGAGAGGTTCTCTTTTTCTGAATTTTTCATGATATCTTTTACATGGAAATCCCAGGTTTTTCCAAAAATTGCAACACATGGAGCTGCGCTGGAAAGAAGTGCCTTTATATTTGCATCATCCTCAACATTGATGTGCGGTTTTCTTGTGGCTCCAAAGGCTGTTATTTTTGCATTTTTAAACTCTGGATCTTTTGCAAGATTAAAAAAATGCATATCCCGTGGATTAGATCCCGGCCAGCCTCCATCTATAAAGTGGATACATAGATCATCCAACATCAGAGCAACTTTAAGTTTCACCCTGGCACTAAAACTTATATTTTCACACTGGGTTCCATCCCTTAGTGTGGTGTCATACAGAAAAATAGGCTTCATATTTTTAACCTGTTTTATTTACTGATTTCTCGGCAGTGCAATATTGCCTGTTCTTGCAACATCTTTTATTCCCATAGGTTTTAGCATCTTTAATATGGCTGCAAGTTTCTCCACAGGCCCTGTAACTTCTATGGTATAATGCTCAAACCCCACATCTACAATTTTACCCCTGAAAATATCAACTATTCTTAATATTTCAGCCCTTTGATCCTGCTTTGCTGTAACTTTTATTAAAACAAGTTCACGCTGAACATATTCAGTTTCAGTGAGATCATTAACCTTTATTACGTTAATAAGTTTATAAAGCTGCTTTTTGATCTGCTCAATAACAGGTTTATCTCCAATTGAAACCATTGTTATTCTGGAAACATCAGGCTCATTTGTTTCGGCTACACAAAGGCTTTCAATATTATAACCCCTGCCGCTAAACAGCCCTACTATTCCGGAAAGCACTCCAGGTTTATTATCTACAAGAATAGAAAAAATATGTCTTTTTTCTGTCATTTTACACATCCTTATCAAGGATTAACCCTTTTTATATTAAACTCCGTCCAACTAAACTATTAGAATCATTGAACTTTCATTTTTTGTTGTGGCCAATACGAATAACCATGCTCCGGTTATATTAAACTCCGTCCAACAGACCGTAATCATGAGAGTTTCAATTTTTGTTGTGGCAGATAGTGAATAACCATGCTCCGGCTATACCAAAAGCATTTGGGTAATAGGTGCGCCAGCAGGAACCATGGGATAAACAGACTCTTCCCTGTCAACAATAAATTCCATTATAACTGTTCTATGAATAGAAAGCCCCTTTTTCAATACATCTCTCACCTCAGAAGGTTTTTCTGTTCTAAAACCAACTGCACCATAGGCTTCAGCAAGTTTTATAAAATCCGGAGCATGTTCCATCTTAGTACATGAATAACGTTTGTCATAAAACAATTCCTGCCACTGCCTTACCATACCAAGAAATCTGTTGTTTAATATAACAATTTTCACAGGAAGACCATACTGAACAGCAGTTGCAAGCTCCTGAATATTCATTTGTATACTTCCGTCTCCAGCTATATCCACAACTGTCTTATCAGGACAGGCTACCTGTGCACCAATAGCTGCCGGCAGTCCAAACCCCATGACCCCTAAACCACCTGATGTTATCCAGTGATTTGGCTTTGATAAATGATAATACTGGGCCGCCCACATCTGGTTTTGCCCAACCTCGGTTGTAATTATAGCCTCTCCATTTGTAACGCTGTATAACTGTTCCACAACAAACTGCGGCTTTATAATATCACTCTGATCATATGCAAGGGGTGTTGATTTTTTCCAGTGATCAATTTTATCAAGCCATGGTTTTCTTTGTCGGTCAATATCTGTAAAATCTTGTTTTTCAAGCAGTTCATTTAAAATCCCAAGGGATATTTTTGCATCTCCCACAACAGGAACAGATACAGGAATATTTTTATGAATTGAGGTGGGATCTATATCAATCTGAACAATTGTGGCATTAGCTGCAAACTCATCAAGTTTGCCTGTAACCCTGTCATCAAAACGAACACCAACAGCAATAAGAAGATCTGCTTCACTAACTGCCATATTTGCTCTGTAAGTCCCATGCATTCCAAGCATTCCAAGCCACAAAAGATCTGTTCCCGGAAATCCTCCAAGCCCCATAAGTGATCCTGCAACAGGGATTGACATTTTTTTTGCAAGTTTTGTCAACTGATCTGAAGCCTTTGATAAAATAATCCCTCCGCCTGCAAAAATAACAGGTTTTTTTGCTTTTTCAATTAACTCTACAACTTTTTGCAGCTGCTTTACGTTAGGCTTATATGTTGGATTATAAGATTTTAATTCTATTTTATCAGGTACTTCATATTTTGCCTTTGCTACAGTCAAATCCTTTGGGATATCAATCAATACAGGGCCTGGCCTGCCTGAAGATGCAATATAAAAAGCCTCTTTAATGATATATGCAAGATCTTTTACATCTTTTACAAGATAGTTATGTTTGGTACACGGCCTGGTAATTCCAACAATATCAACTTCCTGAAATGCATCATTACCTATAAGCTTAGACGGAACCTGCCCTGTAATGACAACAATGGGTATGGAATCAGAATATGCAGAGGCAATACCTGTAACTGTATTTGTTGCACCAGGTCCTGATGTTACAAGACATACCCCTGTTTTTCCGCTTGCCCTTGCATAACCGTCTGCAGCATGGACAGCTCCCTGTTCGTGACGAACAAGTATATGATTAATATCTGTTGTCCGGCTAAGTTCATCATATAAATCTATAACAGCTCCACCAGGATACCCAAAAATTGTATCAACACCTTCCTCCTGTAAAACTTTCATAAGGATCTGTGCGCCTGTAAGTTCCATAATTTACTTTCCCTGTAAAAATTTAAAATTTTACTTCATCAGTTAACCTGCTAAAAAAAATACAATTACTTTACAACAGCTCCTCTACTTGCCGAAGAGACTGATTTTGCATAACGTGCCATATATCCTTTTTTAATTTTAACAGCAGGCTTTTCCCAGGACTTAAACCTCACATCTATCTCTTTATCAGATACTTCAAGATTGATTTTTTTATTGGGGATATCAATTGATATAATATCACCTTCTTTAATTATTCCTATAACACCTTTTTGCGCAGCCTCAGGTGACACATGGCCTATAGCTGCTCCCCGTGTTCCTCCTGAAAACCTGCCATCTGTAATAAGTGCTACATCAGCATCAAGCCCCATTCCGGCAATAGTTGCAGTAGGAGTAAGCATCTCGCGCATACCTGGTCCTCCCATGGGTCCTTCATATCTTATAACCACCACATCGCCTTTTACAATTTTACCACCCATAATAGCTTCTGATGCGTCTTCTTCTGAATCAAAAACCCTGGCAGGTCCTTTATGAACAAGCATTTTTTCATCCACTGCAGATTGCTTTACAACAGCACCTTCTTCTGCCATATTTCCAAAAAGAACAGCAAGCCCGCCTATTTTATGATATGGATTATTAAAAGGCCTTATAACATCAGTATCTATAACATCTGCATCTTTAATATTCTCCCCTACTGTTTTTCCACTGACAGTAATACACTCATCATTTATCAAACCTTCTTTTGAAAGAATATTCAATATGCCGCTTATTCCTCCTGCATAATCCAGCTCTTCTATATGATGATTTCCACCAGGACTTAAAGAACACAAATGGGGAACTTTTGCACTAATCTCATTTATTAAATTAAGATCAATGGGTACATTTGCCTCATCAGCCAATGCCGTAAGATGCAGCACTGTATTTGTAGAACACCCCAAAGCCATATCAACAGTTAAAGCATTTCTAAATGCCTCCTTTGTCATTATTTTTAACGGAGTTATATCTTTTTCCAAAAGAGTCATAATCTTCATGCCTGCTGTTTTAGCAAGCCTTATACGTTTTGACATAACAGCCGGAATGGTTCCATTTCCTGAAAGCCCCATCCCTATAGCCTCTGTTAAACAGTTCATGGAATTTGCAGTAAACATACCGGAACAGGAACCACATGTAGGACATGCCTCATCTTCTATTTCCCTTAACTCTTTTTCATCCATCTTTCCTGTATTAACAGCACCAACTGCTTCAAAAACAGTGATAAGATCAATCTTTTTTGAACGCTGTTTTGGATGTCTGCCATAGAGCATGGGACCGCCGCTTATAAATATTGTGGGAATATCAACCCGTGCTGCCGCCATAAGCATACCAGGTACAATTTTATCACAATTTGGGATCATAACCATTGCATCAAAAGCATGGGCAGTTGCCATTATCTCAACAGAATCTGCAATAATCTCTCTGCTGGCAAGAGAGTATTTCATACCGATATGATTCATGGCTATTCCATCACAAACACCTATGGTTGAAAACTCAACAGGAGTTCCCCCTGCCATGTAAATGCCAGCCTTAACTGCTTCCATAATTTTATCTAAATTAAAATGACCCGGAATAATAGTATTGTACGAGTTTGCTATTCCAATAATAGGACGAGCTATCTCATCATCTGTATACCCTATAGCTTTTAATAAAGACCTGTGAGGAGCTCTTTCAATCCCTTTTTTTATATTATCACTTTTCATATTATAATTTTCCCATAAAAAAAACCGTTATCAGAAAATGGCTGACAACGGTTTTGATTTTAACTATATTTAATATTAAACCATTATCACTCCATATTTCGCACAGACACAAAACGAAATAGTCTGTAAATGACATAAGCCATCACAGATAAAATCACGTTAATAATAGTTAGCAAAAATGTTTTCATTAATATAACTCTTTCACTCTGTTTTTTTTAAAAAAAAATTAACTTATTTGCTATCATTTTTTTTTTTTTATGTCAAGTTTAATGTTAACGTCCTTTGTTTTTCCGTTCTTTATTTTCAATACACAATGCTTCAAACAGATCAACAG
>JASFBI010000401.1 GCA_030149595.1 Desulfobacterales bacterium | reverse complement strand
ACTTGCTGCAAATAATGATTTTAAAGCGGCTTTAAAAAAACTTGCCCAAAAAGGACTTCCAATATATGCAGAATGCGGTGGTTTCATATATTTGGGTCAAAGCATTGAAATAGATCAAAAAGTTTACCCAATGACCGCTATACTTCCTGTTAACTTTGGTTTATCAAGACGTCCGGTAGGACATGGTTATACATCTGTGAAAGTTGTGCATAAAAACCCTTATTATAAGGAAGGTGAAATAATCCGAGGGCATGAATTCAGGTATTCAACAATCCTTGATATTGATTATAAACCAGATGAAATGGCATTTAAAATGGAACGGGGTAAAGGGATTATTGATAAACTTGACGGGTTTTGCAGAAAAAATGTTTTTGCAACTTATACCCACATACATGCACTTACTACGCCTTTGTGGGCAGAAGGTTTGATAAAACAAGCGTTACAATATAAAGAATTAAATAAAAACAGATAAAGATAAAAACAGAGCATAAAAAAAGAGGCTTTCCATTGTTATATGGAAAGCCTCTTTTAGTTTGTATAAATTATATTTTTTTCAGTCTATTTCTTTTTCTTTGGATGGCATTTTGTACAACTTACAGGAGCTGGTCCTTTTCTGCCTTTTGGATCACCGGCTTTTATGTTAATTTTTTTATGGCAGTCAATACAATTCCCATGCATTGCATTTTCAAGAACCATGATATCTTTTTTGTTCTTTTTGTCTTTTTTTAATTTAGTATGACATTCAACACATCTTTGAACATTGTCGCCCATTTTCAGGTCAGCAAGAGGTTTGCCATCTTTGTCATGGTGGCAATCTCCACAGGAGATACCATACTCTTCATTATGTTTTTTATGTGAGAGTGTCGCAGGACTTTTCTTGGGGGATTTATACTCTTTAGTTCGCACTTCAAAAGTATCAGCTACTTCAGTCCCAGCTTGAAGGCCAGTAGCAATGAAAACCAATGCAATACCAACAGCCATCAGAAAAATTAATAATTTTTTAGTCATAACAAATTTACTCCTTATAATCGTTATCAATTCCATTATTCCTTATCGTTAATCATCTCTTTTTTACAACATAAAACCCTTTTATGTCAAGTTGTATCTTAATCTTTTTCATCTTGTTTTGTATCACTGTCATCATTCTCAGAGTCAGTTTTATCTTCATCTTCAGTTTCTGTTTTTTTCTTCTGGAAAAATTTTGCTCCTATAATACTGATTTCATAAAGAATCATTAATGGGATTGCCATCATGGTTTGGGTTATAACATCAGGAGGCGTTATAAGAGCAGCTCCTGCAAAGAAAATAAGAATAGCGTATTTTCTGTTTTTTTTGAGAAAATCTACAGAGACAAGCCCCATCCTTGCCATAAAAGTAATGACCAAAGGTAGCTCAAAAACAAAGCCAAACGCCAAAAGCATTTTAGAAGCAAACCCAAGATATTCCTTCATCGATGGCATGGCTTGAATTGATTCATTAGAAAAACTAAGAAAAAATTGAAAACCAAAAGGAAATACAAAAAAGTAACCAAATGAAGAGCCTAAAAGAAAAAAGATTAAAGAGAGAAAGACTAATGGAAGTATAAACTTTTTTTCTTTACTGTAAAGTCCTGGAGAAATAAACATCCAGAATTGATAAAAGAGTACTGGTGTTGCAACAACGACGCCTGAGAGTAATGCCACTTTAAGATATGTAAAAAAAGCCTCAGGAAGACCTGTGAAAATCATTTTGCTGTTTTCACCCATTGCCTTAATCAATGGTGCTGTCAAAAATTCAAAAATTTTTTCTCTAAAGTAGTATGATACAAGAAATCCTACTCCAACAGCTATAAAAGAGCGTACAAGTCTATCTCGGAGCTCAGTTAAGTGCCCCATTAAAGGCGTTTTAGTTTCAGAACTCATTATTTTGTACTGTCCTCTTTGTGATCTTTCGGGCCTTCTTTCAGGTTTTCTTCTTCAGTGCTGTCTGAGTTGTTAGTCTCTTTTTTATCAGCAAGTTCTTTATTAGCCTGTTTAACATTTTTTTTAATTTCTTCTGTGGGGATATTGATATCAGAAATTGATGTTTCTACATTAATGGTGTTTTTAAAGTCTTGAGCAGCACCTTTAAATTCTCTCATGGATTTACCAAGTGTTTTTGCAAGATCAGGTAATTTTTTTGGACCGATAATTATAAGAGCTAACGCAAGTATAAGTAATATTTCTGGCATTCCAAGACCGAACATTTTTTTACTCCTTTAAAAATTTTATAAACACTATATTTATAACGGTTTATCATATTGTGTCAAGAAACTATGATGTTTATTTTTGTATTCTTTTTTTATAAGTTGACTTCTATTTGCCTTGCAGGTAGAAAATATTCATAAGAGGAGCAGGAGATAAGAGGTTATGCAAAATATCAGAAAAAAAGTATCAGAAGCTAAAAAATTTTTAACCGATAGAACCAATGGAATAAAAGCCCTTGTTTCTGGTATTGTTAAAAATATTTAACTTAAAATTTATAACTTAGGACTTA
>JASFBI010000068.1 GCA_030149595.1 Desulfobacterales bacterium | reverse complement strand
GAATCAACCCGCCACCGGAGGCAAGTAACAGACCGACCATGTACCCATTTACATATAGCGAGAAGCCAAATCCAAGCTCCTTATCAGACAGAGCGTCTCTTCTGTAGGCATCTACTACAATATCCTGTGAAGCACTGAAGAAGGTAACCAGAAACGCTGCAAAAGCTACCATCCATGGTGATTTTCCAGGGTTTGTAAAACCGAGCCCTGCAATGGAGAGCATTAATGCAATCTGGGCAATTAACAGCCATCCTCTTCTTCTGCCTAAAAAGGGAGGAATAAATCTGTCTAAAAAAGGAGCCCAGAGGAATTTGATGGTATATGGAAGTCCCACAAGGGACATCATGCCGATAACAGTAAGGTCAACTCCTTTGTCTTTCATCCATGCCTGCAAAACAGACAGAGTTAAAAGAAGGGGGAGACCGCATGAAAATCCCATAAAAAAAGAGACTGTTAGTTTTCCTGCTGTGGAAAATCGTTTCGAATTTGACTGAAAAGAGTTTGTCATATGATTTAATTTTTTTTGGAAAATTTACAATACACTGTATTTTGCGGTATATGAAAATAAATATGTGTTTGCAGAATTTCATTTATCTGTTGACAGGTTATTACAGAATACAAATTCTAAAATTTTTTATACAATACAATCTATGGGTATAAAACTGTCATGCAACATAATAGCTGTGCTAATTTATCTATTTTATGATAATATCGTTAAGAGTCCTTTTGGGCACATGGTGAACAGCACTGGTATCCCGCCAGTACTTGATGCTGTTGCTGGAATCAACTTTTTCAATAATAATATCTTCTTTTGGTTTTCCAATGGCAATAACCAGAAGAATTTCAAGGTGATCAGCTATATTGAGATTTTTTTTCAGTTTTTTTCTGGAAACAGCAGCTATCATGCAGCCTCCCAATCCTTTTTCCCTGGCACCAAGTAAAATTGTCTGGGCTGAAATACCTGAGTCACAATCACAATTATCAGAGATTGTTGTATCTTTTAAAATAATAATGTATGACGCTGGTTTTTCTTCTTCACAGGGTCCAGGCCAGTCCTTTAAGTAACCAGCCCAGGCAAGAGTTGAAAATATTTTCTTATTTGTTTCATTCTTATTGGATATATAATATTTTAGGGGTTGAAGATTAGCAGCAGAAGGACATATTCTGGCAAGATCAACAAGGTTGATTAAAACTTCATCTTTTATTTTATGATTCTGATAAAATCTTCTGCAGCTTCTGTTTTTTAACACTAACTCTGACAGCATGATTTTTTTATCCTTTGCAATCAAATTTTTCAAAAACAGGCATGTTTTGATTAAGCCATATAAGTACTTTGTCAAATTCCGCAGCAAATTCCATTAAAGCTTTTCCTCTATGGCTCACCTTGTTTTTTTCTTCTAAGGTTAATTGTGCAAAGGTTTTTTTTAATGCTGGATAATAAAAAACAGGGTCATATCCAAAACCGTTCTGTCCCAAAGGCTTATCTGTAATTATACCTCTGCATTCAGCTTCATAGGTTAATGCAGCACCTGTTGGTACAGCCAGTGACATAACACATTTAAAGGCTGCATTTTTGTTTGTTTTCTCTTTCATTTCATGGAGAAGTTTTTGCAAGTTCTGCTCGTCTGTTTTATTTTCCCCAGCATAACGTGCAGAAAAGACCCCAGGGTCACCATTTAATGCTTCTACAGCAAGTCCTGAATCATCAGCTATAGCCGGATACCCCAAAACCCTTGCTGTAAATGATGCTTTTTTATATGCATTGTCGTCAAATGTATTTCCATCTTCTATAACTTCGGGAATGGGCCCAAAATCATCAAGGCTTTTTATTAGTACCGGAAAACCTTTTAAAATGTTTTGAATTTCTTTTTTTTTGCCTTTGTTTGTTGTGGCTAAAACAATGGTGGTAAGTTGTTTCATAAAAAATAAACCTTAAAATATTTATTGTAAATCTATTGAAAAAAAATAATACAAACAAGTTAGATTCATTTGTATATAAATACTATTTTAACTATTAACTATTATCAATAATAATTTTAAGATTTTGCTATGATTTGAGTTGAAAATTTTTAATTTTCATACCTTTTTAGATTGTACCTGTGTATAATAAACAACTGTTTTAACATTTAGGACCTAAAATCCATACCTGCTATTATTATAAACCGGTATGGCCGGAGCATGGTTATGCTTTATTGGCCACAACGAAAATTGAAACTCATGATTACGGTCTGTTGGACGGAGTTTCATATAAAAATATAAGGAAAATATCATGCATAAACTACTTGCAGATAGTCCCGGTGAAAAAATGCTTCTTTTGGGGAATCATGCTATTTCCAGAGGAGTTATTGAAGCAGGAGTGGCATGTGTTGCATCATATCCAGGAACGCCATCTTCTGAAATATCTGACAGTCTGTTTCATATTTCAAAGGAGAGTGAACTCTATTTTGAATATAGTGTAAATGAAAAAGTCTGTCTTGAGGTTGCTGCAGCTGCTGCAAATTCAGGAATAAGAAGTATGGGAATTATGAAGCATGTTGGATTAAATGTGGCGGCTGATGTTCTTTTGACTTTGGCTTATATAGGTGTTAATGCCGGACTGGTTGTAATAACGGCAGGTGACCCGTATATGTTTTCCAGTCAGAATGAACAGGATAACAGGTATTATGGAAGATTTGCTGGTCTTGTTGTTATAGAACCGGCATCAGTTGCAGAAGCAAAGGAGATGATTCCTTATGCCTTTGAAATATCGGAAAAGCTTAAGAAGCCTGTGATTTTTAGAACAACTACCCGGATTAATCATTCAACAGCTGTTGTTAAGCTGGGTAAAATAATAAAACCAGATACAAAAAGCAGGTTTGTTAAAGAGCCTGGCCGATTGGTTCCTGTACCGGCAAATGCAAGAAAGCTCCATGCAAAGTTACTGGAAAGTCTGGATCTTGCTGAAAAACTTTCAGGTCAAAGCAGATATAATTATATAAAAGGTAGTGGAGATTGCGGGATAATATGCAGCGGGGTGAGTTGCGGTTATGTTGCTGATGCTGTTTCTGATCTAAAAGTGGAAAACAGGGTCAGTGTTCTTAATATAGGGTTTTCATATCCCTTGCCGGTTAATCTTATAAAAAAAATGCTGACAGCAAGTTATAGAATTTTAGTAGTAGAGGAAGGAGAACCTATTTTAGAGCAGTCAGTCAGGGAGTTTGCTCAAAAAGAGAAAATAGTTATTCCTGTTTGTGGTAAGGAAGAAGGGCTTTTTTCAAAACTTTATGAATATAATCCCAAAATGGTAAGAAAAAATATTGCAAAATATTTTGATTTTGCAATATCCCATAAACCACAGGCAGATATTTCAGACATTTTTGATGTTGCCAAGCGGCCTCCTAATTTATGTGCAGGCTGTTCCCACAGGGCTGTTTTTTATGCTGTAAAAAAAGCTACAAAGGGTATGGATGTCATATTCCCAACAGATATAGGATGCTATACGCTGGGTTTTTTACCGCCTCTATCCATGGGAGATATTTTGATCTGTATGGGTTCATCTGTGGGTACTTCGTGTGGGTTTTCCATATTTTCCAAAAAAAAGGTGGTTGCATTTATAGGTGACTCCACTTTTTTTCATTCAGGGATACAGGGGCTTGTAAATGCTGTTTTTAATAATCATGATTTTACCCTTGTGATTCTTGACAATGGTACAACTGCCATGACAGGGCACCAGCCAAATCCTGGTATTGATATGTCAGATATTGATTTTAAAGGGCACAGCCGTATTTCTATTGAAAATATTGTAAAAGCTCTTGGAGTTAATCATGTTTTTGTAGTTAAACCCTATAATATAAAAAAAAGTATAGAAAAAATTAAGGAGGCTGTAAACTATAAAGGTATCTCTGTTATAATATTTCGTGAAAAATGTATTCTTTACCAAAAAAGCTTAAAAAAATTAAAGAAAAAACCTTTTTATATAACAGACAGATGTAAAAAACATATGGACTGTATAAAAGAGATAGCATGCCCTGCATTTTATATAGAAGAAAGCAGAGTGAAAATAGATGCCAAAATGTGTTCAGGGTGTGCTGTTTGTGCTCAGATTTGCCCTGAGCATGCCATAAGTCCTGTTGTCTGATCTCTATTTTTTGTAACGGCCCATCAGTTTTCCCTGTGCTAAAATATGACCATCCATGGCATTTTTTATTTTTTTCTTACTGGTTTTTTCAGGGATTAAATCCATGGTTTTGTCCATAGCATAAATATTAAAAAAGTATCGGTGGGTTCCAAATGGAGGCTTAGGTCCATTATAGCCTGTTTTCATAAATGATGTTTTTCCCTGTTTTATTCCATTTTCAAGAGTTCCTCCGGCTGGAAGGCCTTCAGTTATGGAGGTGGTTTCTGGTGGAATATTATACACAATCCAGTGTGTCCATGAAGATATCAGAAATTTTGGTATTGGTATATCAGGATCTTCCATAATAATAACAAAAGATTTAGTCCCTTCTGGAGCATTGCTCCAGGCAATCTCTGGAGAAATATTTTCACCATTTAATGAATGTTTTTGAGGGATCATAGCTCCTTCATCAAAAGCTGAGCTTGTGATTGTAAGTTTTGGCAGGGAGGAGGTATCCATGTCATTTCTCCATGTTTTTAAATTTTTATAGTGATGTTGAGATAAAACTTATATAACATACATGGCAAATTTATATGCCACAACGAAAATTGAAACTCTCATGATTACGGTCTGTTGGACAGCGTTTCATATAAAATATAGTTGAATCATGTCCGTTTTTTAAGGCTTTTTTAAATTCAGTCATGGCTTTTTTAAATTTTTGTTCTTTAAAATATATTCTTCCTAACCTGTATCTGTACAGACCATTTTCAGGGACCATG
The DNA here is from genome assembly GCA_030149595.1 of Desulfobacterales bacterium. Taxonomy (GTDB): domain Bacteria; phylum Desulfobacterota; class Desulfobacteria; order Desulfobacterales; family DAOWNP01; genus DAOWNP01. The sequence goes on along the minus strand of JASFBI010000068.1, from coordinate 3,005 downwards.
TCCACACCGTATTTTGCAAGTGTTTTTGCGATTTCAAGATTTTCACCTGATATTTCATATAAAAATCCCAGTGCAGACAGAGAGAAAGCATCAAAAGGATTTTTCTTAATACAATTTTTAAATGCCCATATCCCTTTTTCAATCATATTTAATTCTAAATATAACTCTCCTAAATAGCGAAATGCAACAGCTGCATCAGGGTTTATTTTTACACAATTTTCAAGCAGTTTTTTGCCTTTTTCATGATTTTGCTGGTGAAGATAATAAATTCCAAGCTGAAGAGATGTTTCAAAATGGTTATTATCTGTCTGGTATGCTTTTTTTAAATATGAAACAGATTTTTTTATGTCTCCTTTAAGTTTATATATAAGAGCTATGTTGTAAAGAAACATAGGATTATTCGGTTCAAGAAATATTGCTGTTTCAAATTCTAATATGGCTTTTTTGTAATTATCTGTTTCAGCATAGCAGACTCCCAGGCTGTTTATTATATTGGTATTTACAGGATCAAGTAAAAGGGCTTTTATATATTCAGATATTGCATGTTTTTTATCTTTTTGCTGATATAGATTATCTCCGCTTATATTTAGAGTTACAGCATCAAAAGAGATAATACTGCCGGGTTCTGACAAAGCTGCATGATTAAGACTTTTAAATGCATTATTAAGAGTCTCTTTTCTGCTGTAATCAAGGCATGGATATTCAGCTATCCCAATTAAAACTGTGTGGCCTGTACAGGTTTCTATTTTCTCCTTAATTTTTTCAGCATACTTTATACACTGTTTTTTATCTGCGCTTGGAATATAGCCGGAAAAAACATCAAGTGCGGTTTGAGCAAATATAGCGTTTGATTTTTTTAGGACAGAATCAATTATATCAGATACCTTGGATATCTGCCTGTAGTTTATAGTGTGTTTGTTTTTTTGTTGAACTTTAAGGGCAAAAGTGCAGAATGCTTTTTTATTTTTTATAAATAAAGAAGCATTATAGGTTAATTCATAAATTGTTATTATATTTTCATAAAATTTTTTGTCCTGGAATATATCATGCTCTTTATCCTTGTTTTCATAAACTACTGCATTTTCGACCCATGCTTTTTCCGATTTTTCAGATAAAGTCTGCGGGTATGAAATTGAATTTAGCCGGAAAATTGACATTGCTATATCCTTTCTGTAATTTTTTTTACTGCCTTTGCTATAATTGGAAATTCTTTTTCCTTAACTGTTCTTAAATCAATTACAAACAGATTATCTTCTATTCTGCCTATAACAGGCGGGTTGTTTGCTCTCATGAGTTTTTCAATTTTATCAGCAGAGAGTTTGTCTGATTTTAAACCTATACATTTGGTTTTAAGTTTAAGCAGGGGCATAGAACCTCCCCCTGCCTTGGAATTTTTTGTAAGTAATACTGTAGCTATTTTTGTGCTGCCTGTATCTGATATAAGGTCATTTAATCTTTCAGCTTTTTCTTGGATTTTAGAAAAAGGGATAAGAAGCATTTTTAGAGTGGGAATACTTTTAACAGCTTTTTCCTCATCTCTGTAAAGATTTAAAGTTGCTTCAAGGGCAGATAGCGTCATTTTATCTATTCTTAATGCTCTGGCAAGGGGATTTTCTTTAATTTTATCAATTATCTTTTTTTTGCCTATAATTATTCCTGCCTGGGGTCCGCCTAAAAGCTTGTCTCCGCTAAAAGTTACTATATCGGTTCCTGCTGCGATTGATTCTGAAATAGTTGGTTCTTTTTTAAGTCCGTATTTTGAAAAATCAATAAATGTTCCGCTGCCTAAATCTTCCATTACAGGGATTTTATGTTTTTGACCAATACGGTGAAGTTCATTAAGGGTTACACTTAATGAAAATCCTACAATGCTGTAGTTGCTTGTATGGACTTTTAACAGTAAACCTGTTTCATCTGTTATGGCATTTTCATAATCTTTTACATGGGTTCTGTTTGTTGTTCCTATCTCTTTTAAAATGCATCCGCTTTTTATCATAACATCAGGTATTCTGAAAGAACCTCCTATCTCAACCAGCTCTCCTCTTGATACTATTACCTGTTTGTCCTTTGCTATGGTCTCAAGGCTAATAAGGACAGCAGCAGCATTATTGTTTACAACCATTGCAGCTTCTGCACCTGAAAGTTTGCACAAAATATCTTCAACACAACTGTATCTTAAGCCCCTTTTACCTGTTGAAAGGTTTAATTCAAGATTTGAATATCCCGAAGATACAGCAGTGATATTATTTAAAACCTCATCTGGAAGAATTGACCTCCCTAAATTGGTATGAAGGATAACCCCTGTCGCATTTATAGTCTTTTTTAAATTTGGAGCCAATGTTTTTTCAATAAGAGTGTTAACTTCAGAGATAATAGAACTATCGTCTAAATCCTTTGAAGATAAATTAATATTGCTGAGTATAGATAGCCTTAGTTTTTCGATGTATGTTCGTATTGAGTCAATTATAACTGATTTGGGTATATTATCATTAAATTTATTTTTTTGTATCTGTGTGAAAATGTGATCAACACCAGGCAGAGATTTTAAAAGATTTCTCTTTAATGATTTGTTTTCCATATTTTTTTTTAAGCTACCTTTTTTTTATACTTTTTACAATAGTTCTTTGGAAAGATTTAAAGTTACAGTATCTACCAGCTCTTCAAAGCTAAAATTTTGAAGGCCTAACAATTTAAAGTGGGATTCTAACTTGGTATTGTCTAAATAATCAAGATTCATTCCAGCATAAAAGTGTGACATTATAATATCTGCAATATTTATGATATAGGTGAGGTTGCTTTTAAGCCAAGTTTTTTTTGGATCATGATGATTTAAAACAGCATCGCATATAGTATCAGGAAGCTCCCATTTTCTGGCAAGCATGTATCCTGCTGTACAGTGATCCAGGTCAAAGAGGTTGTTTTCAATTTTTAATAATTCCTGATTATCTTTATTAATATCATTATAAAATATATTTAAATCATCAGGGAGGCTTTGGTCTAAAACC
>JASFBI010000400.1 GCA_030149595.1 Desulfobacterales bacterium | reverse complement strand
CACTCTGCATGGCTTGAAGATTATGCCTTTTCTGTAAAATTTGATATAAACGATTTCTGTGTTGCAAAGCTTGAATACCACATGTTTGACGGAACAGCATATGTAATGCCCTCCATAAATGATGATTACCCGGAGCTAAGTGAAAACTGGAATATGTTTGCAGCAAAACTCACATTCAGTTTTTAATTTTTTTTATAAAGCTTCAGGTGTCTGCTGCATCTGCAATCAGTTAACAAGCAGACACCTGATACAGGCACCTGAAGTTTTCCACAGATAAAACAAGTTTCACCGCACAAATCAAACCTGAATCCTGCAAACGCTTTATTTTTTATAAAAACTATATATTGTATTGTATAATTTTTTTTTTACTGTATAATTTGTATGAAATTCCGTTCAACAGACCGTAATTATGAGAGTTTTAATTTTTGTTGTGGCAGAAAAATCTGCCATGTATGTTTTATAGAACAAGTAAATAAAATTCAAATCTCTTTAATAAATAATACATAAAAATAAATACAAACCAGCGAGAATATATACTCGTTAAATTTTTATATGGGTTTCCTTTTTTCAATTATCAAATATTTAATATAATCACATGACCTCCATGAGCCAATCTATATTAATTAACAAAGACAAAAAATATAACCTTGCTCTTCTATTCGTATTTACACTGTTTCTGTTTCCAAATATCTCCCATGGATATGAATTTGACAAAATGCAGATTCACGGATTTATTTCCCAGGGATATCTTCAGTCTGACAATAACAATTTTATTGCTGATACAAAAAAAGGGACCTTTCAATTTAGTGAATTTGGAATCTCTTTTGGAACAGAACTTACAGATGAACTTCGCATAGGACTCCAGCTCAAGGCAAGAGACATTGGAGATATGGGAAACAACAAGATAATTCTTGACTGGGCTTTTGGTGATTACAGATACAGCGAATACCTGGGAATAAGGGCAGGAAAAATAAAAACACCCATAAGTATATTTTCTGAAACAAGAGATGCTGATATGCTTCGAACATCTGTTCTTCTCCCAAACAACTTTTACATAGAGTATCTAAGGGATTTTTTATCTGCTGTACATGGCATTGGAATATACGGTAATATTTATGCCGGCTCTGCAGGAGATTTTTCCTATCAACTACAGATTGGTACAACAAATATATCTAAAGACTCAGGAACTGTAAAAAGTCAGGAGCTTTATGGTGTAGCAGATGTTACATCTGTTGATACTGAAAATGTATATGTATCTGACATAAGATGGGAAACGCCCATAGAAGGTTTAATGGTAGGAGGATCATTTAAACATACTGTTATTACAGGCCACACAAAAAATTCAGGAGATATCTCTTATTCACCTGTTATCATAAGTGCTTATTACTTAGAGTATATTTTAAATGATTTAAGGCTGGTGTGTGAATTCTTTGAATCAAGGCTGCAGGTCACTCCTATTGGGCTTGTACAGCCAATGGGATACCATTGTTTAGTTTCTTACAGAATTAACGACTGGCTCGAAACAGGCACATATTACTCCATGATGTATCCAGAGAGAACTGATAAAGACGGAGAAAAATTAGCTCTTGCCGGCATACCAAAAGAGTTTGCATGGCTTGAAGATTACGCTTTTTCCATAAGATTTGATATAAACGATTTCTGGATAGCAAAGCTTGAATACCACATATTTGACGGAACAGCATTCACAATGCCTTCGTTAAATGACGATTTTCCAAATATGAGTAAAAACTGGAATATGTTTGCAGCAAAACTCACTTTCAGTTTTTAGGGTTTTTTATAATTTTTTTATATGAAACTCCGTCCAACAAACCGTAATTATGAGAGTTTCAATTTTCGTTGTGGCAGATAAATCTGCTATGTATGTTATACAAATATCCCTCCTTATCTGCTATTTTTTTTGTGGGGAGGGGAATGCTGTAAAAAAGGAGGAAGTGAAAATGTGGAAAAAACTTAAAATTGCAGGGAAAATATGGATTAGTTTGAGTATACTTATAATAGGTTATTTTATTACCATGTTTGTCGGGTTTACAAACGGCAGAAATGCTGAAATCAGCCTATTGAATATAGCAGAAAATCTGTTTCCTGCATCACAAATGAGCATTGCAGCTGTAAATAATTTTGAAGAACAGATAAAATTTTACAATGATGCTATTATGTTAGGGGATGAATCTCTTCTCGTTTCTGCAAAAGATACAGCAGATAGATGCATTAATAATCTCAATGAAATCAAAAAACTTCCTGACCTGCCTGCCATTTTAATTTCAACAACAGGCACATTATCTGAAGATCTCACAGAGTTCACAAAAACAGCACAAGAAGTTTACACGGAATACAGCAGAGATGACGAAGACAGCGAGAATAAAAAAGACATGGAGTTGTTAAGCAAAAAAATCAAAAATCTGGCAAATGAAACTCAAACTTTTAAAACCAATTTAAAAACACTGTCTGTAGATTTTTCAAAAGAGCTGAAATCAGAATTAACCAAATTAAGAGATACATCAAAA
>JASFBI010000399.1 GCA_030149595.1 Desulfobacterales bacterium | reverse complement strand
AAAAATATCTTTTAATTTACCGAGCTCTTTTAAACAGGCTTTATCTAAAAACTCTGAATCATTTTTAAACTCAGTAAAAATTTTTGCCAAATCTTCATACAAAGACTTATTACCCAGCAATTTTAAAATACTGTTTTTATCTAAAGTCAATCCGCCATCAACAAACCCAATAAATTTCAGTATTAATTTTGAATCTGAAAAAGCAGCTTTCAAAAGAACTTGATCTCCTGCTTTAAGAGGAACAAAAGATTTTGCTACAACCTTACTACCTAATACAGATAACGTCACAGACCTTTCTGAAATAACATTTAAAACTTCAGCTTTAACATTTTTTTTGAAATTAATTTTAGATATGAGTGACTTTACATCCTGTTTTTTTTCTATGAAAAGATCAGATGATGATAAAAATATTTTGGAGATATTAGTCATAAATATATTAGTTTAAACTCTTCTTTTTTTTAAAATCCAGCAACAATTCCACTTCAGTTTTAGTAATTAAAAGCTTTTTTGATATAGTATAAGAATCATCTCCTTTTTCATGTAGTCTTATTATCTCTTTTTGGCGATTATAAACAGCACCACCTGTACTTTTATCAACTTTTGAAGAGATAGTCAGATCATATTTATTTAACAAAGAATTTAATTTATCAATTTTTATATCCAGCTTTTTATTTAAACCATTAATCAATTTTCTTTTCTCAGCAAGCTGCACATCAAACCCCCTGGAAACTAACTCAGCTTCACTCAAAACAGGTTTTACAAGATTAATAAAACATTTTGCTACCTGTTTAACAGTATTTTTTTTTATTTCAGACTTCATACCTTTTAAAATTAACAAAAAAAGCATAATTAAAAAAAGATCAATAACCATTTGAAAAACAACCCATACTTCTATGGGAAAAATATCCATAAATTTTCCCCCAATTTTATTTTAAAAAAACACCTGACTTCACCAGTCACCTAATAAATAATAAGACAAAAACTCTACAAAAAAGAGACTTTTCATACCACAGTATCTAATATTTTCCCTGTTAATCTATCAGGATCTCTCAATGCTTTTAACTTATTATGTTTTTTCCTTTTTCTCTTACTCATTTTATTCATTTTTTTTTTTAATGCATTTTTTTTAGCATCAGAGTTAACATTATGAGAATCATCTGATTCTTTAACAACAGCTCTTTGCATATCCTCTTTTTTATGATGCTCTGCTTTAGTCAACTGGCTATGATCTAAATGCTGATTTTTTATATTTTGCACATCCTTTACATTATCACCATGCTGAACTAAAACATTGAGATTGGTTATAGTTGTCATATCCTTTAAACCCTTATTTTTATATGAAACTCTGTCCAACAGACCGTAATCATAAGAGTTTCAATTTTCGTTTTGGCCGATAGTGAATAACCACGCTCCGGCCATACCGGTTATATTAAATATTTTTAAAAAATAATAACTATATAATTTCTGTAAAATCAAATTACAGAAAACCCATCAAAATCTATTTTTTCTATTAAAAAATTATTGTTTGCTTTTTTCAACTCTTTAACCAATGTTTTTGCAAGTTGCTCTACATCAATTTCATAATTACCTGTTAACTCTTTTTGTAATACTTCATATATCAAATATCTGAAAAAAGACCTGTTCCTTTTTATCTGTTTGACATAATCAGGCTTTTTCATTGAAATAATAACATCCGTAGATAAATATGTTGTTTTTTCTCTACCTGCCGGAGCCAATATCACAAACCCCTCAAACTTCACAAAACAGACTTTCTTTGATTTTATATCTGCTTTTTTTTGAGGAGAAATTTTCAATACTACAATATTTGCCTGCTTTTTTCCCTCTTTAAAAAAACTATTGTATATAAATCCTGAAATAATAAAAACACAAACCACTATCGCAGATATATATTTTTTTTGCTTGTACCATTTTTGTTTCTCTTCTGCATGTTCCTTTGTTAAAACAGGATGGGAATCTTCTTCAGCTAATATAACCTTATCAGACTCTTTTTTTTCTGGTTCCTGTGCATTACCTTTTTCAGATTCATTTTCATCATATTCTTTAAGCAAATTTTCTAATTCGTCCTGATTTACAACGTCTTCTTCCTTATCCTCTTCCTTATCCTCTTCCTTATCTTCTTCCTTATCTTGCTGTGCATTAATTATTGATTCAAGTCCTTCAAGTGAAACAACATCTTCACCAGCATTATCCTCAATCTCTTCATTTTCTTTAGAACCTTCACCTGCATCAGATGCCTCATATTCCAAAAACGCACTATCTATTTCTTCCTGTGTAATCTCATTTGAATACTCCACATCAGATTCGTCAGCAACAGGCGTTTTAAAATCTTCAGCTGTCTCAACAGCTCCTCCAAGCAGTGCATCTATATCATCCTGTTTAATACCTGATTCATCTTCAACAGATTCGTCAGCAGCAGGCATTTTAAAATCTTCTACTGTCTCAACAGCTCCCTCAAGCAGTGCATCTATATCATCCTGTTTAATACCTGATTCATCTTCAACAGATTC
>JASFBI010000067.1 GCA_030149595.1 Desulfobacterales bacterium | reverse complement strand
TTACAGAGTTAAAGAAAAAAGGGGAGTTATCTTCGTATCTTAATATTATTCGTGAAGAAGTTGGATTGCTTTTTAAAAATCAAGGTGTACTCATTAGAAAAATTCCAGTTGATCAGTTTTTAATACCTGCTTTTTCTCTTTCTTCGCCAGATCAACTTTGTTTAAAAAGAGAAGCTTTGGCAATTACTATTTTAAAAAAAGCTCATGTATCAACAGGAATAGAACCAAGCATGCTTTTTGGTAAGGTTTTTGCCAAACCATTAATAGCTTCTCTCTTAAGTGGATTTAAACAAGGTTTTTCGCTTGAGATGCATATGCAAAATGTTTTATTTGGTTTAAATAATTCAGGTATGATTGATAGTGTTTTGTATCGTGACTTGGAAGGAGTTATATTTTCAAAGAAATTTCGCAAAAAAAAAAATTTATCAGAGATTTTTAAAGGAGATAATAACCCTCAACTCCATTTGCATGGTAATATTATAGCTCGTTTTTTTAATCGTAATTATGATTATGATGTAGGTCGAATATTTGACAATATCCTTTTTGCTCTAAAGCAATATGGATATTTTAATGCAAAAGATGTTCAACAGGCAACAAAATCAGTGCAACAAATTTTTAAGAAAGAGGTTGAAAAAGCAGGCATAAAAAGATGGAACTATTTAGCATATTTGTTTAAATTATCCAGAACACCTTATGGTAATGGTACAAGGCCTTGTCATTATTATAAATGTAGTTTCCGTTAATTTGTTTTTAGAGCTTTTTAATAAAGGAAATATTTAATAGTATGATTGGAGACCTTTGAATAACTCCCTTTTTAATGAATTTAGCTATTCTAACATATTGATTTGAATAAAAGCCAATTTTTAAAATTGCTACCATTCAAAGGTCTCAAGGTAATAAAAAAAACTTTATTTGTTTTGTCAAGTAAAAAATGAACATTTTTCTATTTTTTTATCCCGTTTAACATGCAAAAACTTAACCGGACACTACTGGAAAATAATACGCATATGATTCCTGCAAAAATAACATCAAATATTATTTTTCCTGCTTTCCATTTACTTAAAGGAGATGGTCTGTGGTCTAAAATAAAAGAGTATGAAAAGTCCCAGTGGTTTTCATATGACAGATTAAAAGAGATACAGCATCAAAAACTGAATGCTCTTTTAAAACACTCCTTTGAAAATGTAGACTATTATTATAAACTTATTAACAAATACGGTATAGATATAAACAAATCAGGTTGTTATAATAATTTTTTACAAATTCCATTTTTAACAAAAAAAAAAATTAATGAAAATAGGGAACAATTAATAGCAAATACAGTAAAAAAAAGAGATTTAATATCAAACAGTACCAGTGGTTCAACAGGTGAAAATCTCTTTTTTTTCCAGGATAAAGCTGCAATGCTGCCGAGACAGGCCATGGTTTGGAGAAATCAGAAATGGACAAATACCTTGTATACTGACAGGCAGGTATATCTTTGGGGAGCCGCTTTTGATATAAAAAAAAACAATTCAATTCGTGGTAAAATACATACCTGGTTTAATCAGAGTATATCTCTTTCTTCCTATGAGTTATCAGACAGATCAATGGCAGAGTATATTAAAATCTTAAAGAGTCATAAACCAAAGCTTCTTATATCATACCCGGGTCCTTTAACAACTTTTGCCGAGTACCTTATTAAAAACAGAGAAACCATATCAGGTATAAAGGCAATAATAACATCAGCAGAAACATTGTATCCATGGCAGAAATCTACAATAGCAGAAGCTTTTAAATGTAATATTTATGATCGTTATGGATGCCGTGAATTTGGAACCATTGCCCATGAATGTGAAAAACATGAAGGGTATCATATAAATATGGAACGGTTTTTTTTAGAAGTTATAGGTGAAGATGGAATGCCAGTGAAATCCGGTAAATCCGGTGAGGTTGTTATTACAGATCTTGATAACTACTGCTTCCCGTTTATAAGGTATAAAATAGGTGATATAGCTGTCTGTTCTGATTCTATCTGCTCATGCGGTCGTGGTTTGCCTTTGCTTGAGAAAATTGAGGGCAGGGTTTTTGATATGATAATTGGTCCAAATGGTAATAAGGTGGCAGGTACATTCTGGACTCTGGCTTTAAGATCTGTTTCCGGGGTTAAAAATTTTCAGATAGAACAGACTGATGTCAATAATATAAAAATAAGGTTAATACAAAACCATAACTATTCTGGTAAATCAGAAAAAAAAATATTTTCCATAATAAAGAAAAAGCTTGGTAGTGAAATAAATATTGAATTTATTTATGTGGATAATATTGACTTAACCAAAAGTGGAAAAAGAAGATTTGTAATATCTTCTTTATAACCGGCATGGCCGGAGCATGGTTATTCTTTATCGGTCACACAACAAAAAATGAAAGTTCAATGATTCTAATCGTTTGTACGGACTTTCATATAACATACATGGCAGATTTATCTGGCACAACGAAAATTGAAGCTCTCATGATTACGGTCTGTTGGAGGGAGTTTCATATAAAAACTATTATGAAAAAAATTTGTATAATATGTCCCAGTGCTTATCCTCATATAGCCGGGAAAGAGTTTGCCACAGCTGGAGGTGCTGAAAACCAATTAAAAACATTGGGCATCTCTTTTTTAAAAAAAGGATATGAAATCCATTTTATTGTAGATGATTTTGGCCAGCCAGATATTGAAATAATAAATAAAATTATTATTCATAAAGTCAGCCTGAAATATAGAGGAGGGGCAAATTATTATCTGCCTGTTTCATGGTACAGGTTTATAAAAACATTAAATCTTATTAAAGCAGACTGTCATCTTATTAAATTTCCAAAAGATTTGCTTTTACCATTGGGTCTATATAGTTTTTTAGAAAGAAAAAAGGTTGTTTTTATAGGTCAAAGTGATGGAGATACAAATCCAGCTGTAATAAAACAGATAGATAATTATATTACCTACTGGTTTTACAGAACAGGTCTTTTATTTGTTAATAAAATTATTGCACAGAATAAAAAACAGCAAATAGAGTTTAAAAAAGTGTACAACAAGAATGCTAAAATTATAAACAGCATGATTACCCTTCCTGAAACAGATCAGTATGAGAAAAAAAAATATATATTATGGGTGGGTAATAATTCTTTTAATAAACAGCCGGAAAAGTTTTTGAAATTAGCAGAATATCTGCCTGAATATAATTTTAAAATGATAATGTCACCAACTGCTAAGACATTAAGTGATAATTTTATTACAGATAAACTGCATCTTGTGCCAAATTTAAAATATATAGGATATGTACCTTTTTCACAAATTGCTGTCTATTTTCAGGAAGCAGCAGTTTTTATAAGTACTTCTCTCCGCGAAGGATTTCCAAACACTTTCCTGCAGTCATGGCAGTATAAAACGCCTGTTATTAGTTTAAATATTGATCCTGATAATATAATTAAAAATATGAATCTGGGCAGACATTCTAAAACATTTGAAAGACTTTGCATGGATGTAAAAAGTGTGATGGAGGATAAATACGTACGATGCAAGATAGGTGAAAATGCTAAACAGTATATTAAAAAATATCATTCCACAGATGCTATAATAAAAGAGTATTTAAAGATTTTGTGATTTAACGAGAAGAATCCATAAAAAAATATAAAATTAATGATGTGGTACAAGCATTGCTTGTTTGTAAAAATAATGCCTGTTTTATTATTTTTACTACTATATTTTTTATGAGGTGAATATGAAAAGAATACTTATGCAAATAATTATAGTACTGAGTATATTTTTTAGTGGTGTAACTTTTTTGCATGCTCAAAGTTATTATGTACATCCCACAGATGGTAAGGACACAAATTCTGGAGAAGATGAACAATTACCATGGAAAACAATTGCCAGGGTAAACAGATCTTTATTTAAACCTGGTGACATAATAAAGTTTGCATGTAATGGCGTGTGGGGCGAGCAGTTAACTGTCCCAACTTCAGGAACTTTTGAAAAACCAATTATTTTTACAAAATACGGAAATGGTGCAAATCCTTTAATTAAATCAACAGAAAGATTTTCCAACTGGAAGGATGAAGGCCCGGGGCTATGGAGCGGACAGCTTCCTGACCCATCAATTACTAATCATTATGGAATACTCACTAAATTGGATGGTATATGGATACGTAACAGCAGATACTGGCATTATACAGCAGATTCTTATTATCAAGTTCCTTCGGATTTAAAGGAAATGAAAATTGGTTTTTTTTATGCTCCCTATAATAAAAGAATTTTTTATTATAAAACATCCGGTGAAAACCCAGGAACTGTAGAGATAGCTTCAAGACCTTATTCTATTTATATGAGTGGCAAACATGATATTATAATAGACGGTATAAATATTAATGGTCCCCATGGAGGTGTTAATAATCTTGGAACAGGAGGACGTACAGCAGGAATCAGAATTGTTCATTCTGCAAATATTACAATTAAAAATTTATCGGTTAAATACTCTTCTTCCCAGGCAATTTCTTTTTATGGTTCAGGTACTAAAAATACTGTAATTGAAAATGTTAATATAGATAATAGCAAACTTGGCATTTATTATACAAGAGGTGGTAATACTCACTTGATACAAGACAGTAGAATTACAAACATAGGAACTGTAATACCTGAAAATAGTGACAGAGATTTTATAGGTATTCTTGATACAGATTATGTTACGATTAAAAATTGTTATATGGAACATCAAGGATGGGAAAATGTAGATGTCTTTATTGATGCAGGAGTTACTTTTGCAGCAGGCAGTGATTATGGCAAGGTTTTAGATTGCTATATAAAAGATTCGGCTGAAGGCGGTATTGTTATGGGAGAAGGTAAAAATTTTGAGATTTCCGGAAATATTATTGATGGCTGGGGAAAAAGACCAGGTATATCCCATAACCATTTTGACGGTATCACAGTAGGAGGAGGTAGTAAAAAATTAACTAATCCTCGTAATGTAAAAATACATAATAATTTATTTATAAATGGGGGGGAGAATCTATCTTCTTCTACAGGAATAAAAGTAAATAATTATGATGCTGCCGGGCTTGAAATAAGGGATAATATTTTTTTAAATAATAATGTAGCATATGAATTGTGGTATGAACCTGAAAACACAAAGGGCTGGAAAATAGAGAATAATATCTTTTTTAGTAACAAGAATAAAAACATTATCAATTATGCACGATTTGAATATTTTAATAAAACAGGTATGTCTGCTGATGGTGTTAAATATAATGGTTACAAGAACTATATATCAGGAAATATTTTTGCAGATCCAAAAATTAAATTTTCTAACGGACAGTACTCTTTTTCAAAAAATTCTCCATATTATGGTTCAGGCATAGGGCCTTTAAAACTTTCAGATAATAATAATATATTATTATCTGCTCCAAATATTATAGGTATAAGATAAGGATTATGTATAAAATTTTAGGTATTGTTAAATAAGAATAAGTTTTAATATTTTTATTGTGTAATTTTAGCATAAATTAACAATGCCAAATTTTATATCAAAGGAGTGTAAAATAGACAGGAATATAAATATTTTAAATCTGCATTGGGGTTTTATACCGGGTGGGATATCAAAGTATGCCGGTATTATTAATAAAGTATCATCCCGTACCGGTATATATATGGAAAATATCTGTATTATATCAGAAAACTGGTTTATAGATCATAAAACAGCTGATAATATAAATATGAAGTATGTTTATATTGTCAGCCGGTTTGATTTTTCATGGATAGGTAAAGTCAGAAAAATCATTAAAAATAAAAAACCTGACTTGATTTTAACATATGGTTTCAATGGTAATTTTGTAGCTGTTGTAACATCTTTGGGACTTGGTGTAGACATTATATCTTCCTGGCATGGGAAATATAAAGGAACAAGTTTAATTCAGAGAGTATGTTCGCCTTTTGTTAATTTATTATCAAATTTTTTATTGATTTTTTTTGTAAAAAAAATAGTAACTGTTTCAGATTATTCAAAAAAGGTTTTAATAAAATGTTTTGTCAGCAAAAACAAGATTAAAAGAATTTATAATGGAATACCACCATTATCTGATTCATGTTTTACAAATAATATTAAACTTAAAAAACAAAAAAAAATACTGGTTGGAACTGTCTGTCGCTTAGATTCAACCAAAAACCTTCCTGCTTTTTTAAAGGCTGCCAGGATAGTTCTTAATAAAAATCCTGATATAGGTTTTATAATATGGGGGGATGGCCCTTTAAAAAATGACCTGAAAAAACTGACAAAAAAGTTGAAAATATCAGATAGTGTAAGATTTATGGGGTATGAGCCAAATATTGATGAAAATCTTCCATTATTAGATATTTTTGTTTTACCGTCAGTGTTTGAGAATTTTTCCATAGCTCTTCTTGAAGCTATGCGTGCTGGTATATCTATAATAGCAACATCTGTAGGAGGCAACCCCGAGGCAGTCTTTCACAATAAACATGCTCTTTTAGTTTTACCTAAAAATCCTGAAGTACTGTCAAAAGCTATATTAATGCTTGTAGAAAATAGAAATGTAAGATTAAAAATTGCAAAGTCCGCTAAAAAAAGATTTAAAGAGTTATTTACTGAAGATAAGATGCTTTTAGAAACTGAAAAATGGCTTATCAGCTGTACAAGAAATAATACTTAATGTTATTTAACTCCTTTAAATATCTGATTTTTTATTTTCTATTTTTTATTTTATTTTATTCAATAAAAAATAGAAAATCCCAAATACTATTGATATGTATTGGCAGTTTATATTTTTATGCAGCATGGAATATATCACATGTAATACTTCTTTTTCTGGTATGTTTAATAGCTTATAGCGTTCAGCTTAGTTTTTTTAAACAATCTACTCCTTGGCTGCAGATTGTTTTAGCTTTGGGGATATTATTTGTTTTTAAGTATTTTAATTTTTTTGCACATGAACTTATATATTTTAATATAAGTTTAAATACGGTTAATCTAATACTTCCAGTTGGAATATCTTTTTATGTTTTTCAGGCAATAAGCTATATTGTAGATAAGCAGCGCATGCAAGTAAAGAGTGTGAGTCTGCAGGAGGTGGTAGCCTATATATCATTTTTCCCCCAGCTTGTGGCAGGCCCCATAGTGAGAGCAGATGTGTTTTTACCACAACTTGCCAGGCGGTTGATATTTGATAAAAAAATGTTTTATACCGGCATTTTGCTTTTTTCAATGGGGATGTTTAAAAAAGTTGTTATAGCTGACAATATGGGCCTTTTTGCAGATTCTGTATTTGATATTTCAGGTGGAACCACAGCTGGTAATCATATACTGGCCTTTTATTTTTATGCTATTCAGATATATTATGATTTTTGTGGTTATTCTGATATGGCAATAGGTATAGCTCGTACCCTCGGATTTAAATTTCCTGCTAATTTTAACAGACCATATTTTTCTGCTTCCATTACACAATTTTGGAAAAGATGGCATATCTCTTTATCAGGCTGGTTGCGTGATTATTTATATATTTCATTGGGAGGAAACCAGAGGGGACGTTTTCGTTTATTATTAAATCTTGCCCTGGTTATGTTAATCGGTGGATTATGGCATGGAGCAGCATGGACTTTTATTATATGGGGTGGTTTTCATGGATTGCTGCTTGCTGTGGAACGTCTGTTTTCTTATAACCCTCAGGATAGAGTTTCCCGTATCTTTGGAATAATAATAACATTTCATCTGGTTGCACTACTATGGATTTTGTTTAGATCGGCAGATATTGCCTCTGCAATAACTTTTATCAAAGCAATGACTGATATAGAGAGTATGGCAATTATTACTTCTAAATTTATTGCTGTAAAATGTCTTTTTCTTGTTGTGATTTTTATTTTAATTGAGTTTTTTAGTAATTTGCGACCATTCTTTTTTCTT
>JASFBI010000066.1 GCA_030149595.1 Desulfobacterales bacterium | reverse complement strand
GCAGGGTGTACGTATGGAAGAGAATATAGATGTTTTAATCCAGTCATTTGATCTTGAACTTCTATAGTTCCTAAAGTTCTGTGAACAGCTTGCTCAAATTCTATTCCTCGGTTAGCAGAGCCTCTATTATCAAGAGTAAAAACTATATAACCTTGTTGTGCCATATAATTAAACCAGAATGCATATCTTCCACGCCCCCAACTATCTGTAACTAATTGAGCATGAGGTCCACCATAGACATAAACTATAACTGGATATTTTTTATGTTCATCAAAATTTGGAGGATAAATCATTCTGCAATACAAATCTGTAGAATCATCATCAGCTTTAATTGAGAATAGTTTTGTTTTACCAACAGCATAATCTTCAATAGGGTTAAGGGATTTATGAATAACTCCATAAATTTCACCTTTTTCTGTATATTTAACAGCATTTGAAAATAAATTTATTAGCACCTGCCGTACACGAAGTTGATCTCCTATAATTTCTTCAGGAACATCAGAATCAATATCAATAATTACCTCAACTTTTTTATCAAACAACAGGTCAGTAAATATATCAGAAAGTTCCTCTATTAACCTTCTTAT
Source organism: Desulfobacterales bacterium (assembly GCA_030149595.1). Taxonomy (GTDB): domain Bacteria; phylum Desulfobacterota; class Desulfobacteria; order Desulfobacterales; family DAOWNP01; genus DAOWNP01. Next base: position 7,416 of record JASFBI010000066.1, on the reverse strand, counting down.
ATTAAAGGGTATTGATTCAAAAAAAAGCTTGCCTGCTTCAATTCTTGAAAGATCTAAAATATCATTAACCAGTGCTGAAAGAAAATCAGCAGACAAACGAATATTTTTAATATATTTTTCCTGCTTTTTTGTCAAACCTGTACTTAAAACCAAATCACTCAGTTGTAATATATTATTTATAGGAGTTTTAATTTCATGGGTCACATTAGTAAAAAAACGGGTCTGCCTTTCCTTTTCTGATTCAAAATTACCTTTTATACCCATTGTTCTTTATCCTTAAATAGAGTTTATCATTTAAAATTTTCCATGATGGCAATATAAAGTTTAAGTATAGATTAAAGACTTAGTTCTACATATATAGTGATTTTAAAAAGCATGAAAGGATAAAAAAAAATTGTATTTAATTTAATTTTATTTTATCTTACTAACATGGTTTAGTATAGAATAAAATTAAATTAAATAATGTTTTTAACATTATCATCCTGTTATTTTTTATTCTTGGTATTAATTTTTTAAAAAAAAGAGAAAATTTTGTTAATATTAATTAAACAACCTGTCAAAACAATTATCCTATTAACAGTTATCTTTATCACAGGGTGCAGCTGGAATAAATCTCCTCCAAAAGATATTAATAACCTGTGTAAACTTTTTTATCAAAACAACAAATGGTATAAACACAGCAAAACAGCCTCTAACAGGTGGGGTGTCCCTATCCCTGTAATGATGGCCATAATGCATCAGGAATCAAAATTTATCTCCTCTGCCAAACCACCAAGAACAAAATGTCTGTTTATTTTTCCAGGCCCAAGACCTTCTTCAGCATTTGGCTATTCGCAAGCAATTGACAGCACCTGGAAGCAATATATAAAAAAAACACAAAACACCGGGGCAGATAGAGATGATTTTGCTGATGCCATAGATTTTATCGGCTGGTATTGCAATTTGTCCAAAATAAAATGCAAAATATCAAAAAAAGATACATACAATCTATATCTGGCTTATCACGAAGGCCATGGCGGCTTTTTAAAAAAAACATATAACAGAAAACCATGGCTTAAAAAAACTGCAAAAAAAGTGAGGCTCAAAGCAAATAGTTATTCATACCAGCTTTCACAATGCAGACATAACCTTAATAAATCCAATAAATGTTTTTTATGGCCTTTTTAAAAACAAAACTGCTTTTTTACAGGATTTGATTGTTACTATGAAAAAAAATGAAATTAAAAAAATTTGTGAAAACCTGTCAGCTTTTGCCATTGACAGGGCTGATTTAAAATCAATACTCTCTCTTATTGAAAAAAAACAAGCTGTTAATCTTGTTACTGTGGAATACGAACTTGCATTATTAAGAATAATAAGTGTTGGATGGAGTCTTTCTGTAAACCTCGAAAATCACCCTGAAAAAGATGAATTTGCTTTATGTTTTTGGAATTTGATAAGAGACCTTTCAAAAGATATTACAGATATTTCCTTTATGACAGCAGGAGAAGGTATTGATTATTTTAATATTGTAAAACAGCGGTTTGACCAGTATTTAAACTCTTTAGACAAAAGCATAAAAAAATCAGATCCTGCTTCAGCAATAGGCCCTGCTTTTGCTGAAATATGTAAAGAAAAAAAAAACCCTTTTATTATTATTTCAGGAGCAAAAATTTTTAATCTTGCTGTATCAAGTGTTAAAGAATACCTTGAATCTGTTATTAGTATCTGACAAATTATATATTTTTTGAAAGTAGCTTTTAAAAACATTAAAAAAAGAGTAAGAATGAATCAAATTGATTATTATAAAATTTTAGAAGTTAGTAAAACTGCTTCTTTAAAAGAGATAAAAGAGGCTTATCGCAAACTTGCTTTTATGTATCATCCAGACAAAAACAGTAATGATCATACAGCTGTGGAAAAGATGAAAGAGATAAATAATGCATATGCTGTTCTTTCAAACCCTGATAAGAGAAACGAGTACGATTTATTAAAAAAGCAGTTTGGCTCAGAAGCCCATGGTAAATTCCGCAATAACTATTCCCAGGAAGATCTTTTTAAAGGGTCTGATATCAATCAGATATTTGAAGAGATGGCAAAATCATTTGGTTTCAGGGGGTTTGATGATGTATTTAAAAACTTTTACGGCAATAACTACCAGCAATTTGAATTCAACTCATCAAATTTTTCTGCCAGAGGGTTTCTATTTTCAGGTATATTTGATTTAAAAAATAGTTTTTCAAATCAACTTTTTAAAACTAATTCTGGCAGTATAGGAAAAATCAAAAATTTTTTTTTGAATAATCTAACAGATAATACAAAAGAAAAAGAGACAGATATTTTTGATACCATAGCTATTGACAAAGATTTTGCAAAAACAGGTGGCCCCTATGCTTACTTTTTTAAAAAGAAGTCAAAAAAACTCGTAATAAAAATTCCACAAGGAATAAAAGAAGGACAATTTATAAGACTCTCTTCCATGGGAGAAAACAGCAAACAGAACAAAACAGCCGGAGATTTATACCTCAAGGTGGCATACAAAAACAAATTAACCAGCAAAATAAAAAAAATAGCAGGAACTCTAAATTTATTTAAAAATAAAACAAAATGAGAACTTATTGACACAAAACAACACGGATGTTATTTTTTTATTAAAATATTGTTTATACCTGAATAAAATACAGTTTTCTTTCAGGTTCTATTTGTTTAATTCATAAAAAAAGTTATTAATGTGGCAGAAATTATTTTATTTAAAAAAAAACAGGATTTATACGAAAACAGCGATGAGTTAAAAGAAAAAAAGAGTGCTTTTATTGACTTTATAGACTCTTTTTTTTATCTCCAGGCCAATTTAAAATGTGAAAAATGCGGAATTTCTCTGATTGACTCTAATGCAGAAATTACAAAAGAGCTTACAACAAGCTTGTATAATTTTTGCGGCAGCTGCTTTAAAGATTACAGTGATTATATTAATTATTTAAAAGGAGATTTAAAAAACAGACATCCTTTCCAAAATGATGCATGGGTTGAGTTATGGCAAAGCTGGATATCTTACAAAGGAGCTGTTGACTCTTATATAAACTCCAAAGAATTTTTAGATGCCATTCACAAAAAAACAGTTAGTTTGACTGATAATATGGAGGATTAAATGTTTGGAGGAATAAGTATTTGGGAGCTTTCAATAATACTTGTTATAGTTTTAATTGTTTTTGGTGCCGGAAAACTGCCTGAGATAGGCTCTGGAATGGGCAAAGCAATAAAAAACTTTAAAAAAGCAACCACAGATGCAGAAAAAAATGATGATGATGATGAAAAGAAACTTAAAAATAACACATAACCACTTTCTTTATTTTAAATAAGCGGGAAAAACACTCTTTTCCGCTTATTTATTTATAGTTTTTATTAAACTAATTTTACTATGGCATTGGTAATAACGTCAAGATCACGCTCTTTTACTTTTGCCTTACAAATAATCTCTGTATCTGACTCTTTCCACATATGAACACAGATTGTTTCACCAGGCATAACTGGTTTTGAAAATCTTACCTGTATGCTTTTGAACTTATAAGGATCATTATCAGCAAAAGCTTCTATAACAGCACGCCCAACATTACCAAATGTGCAGAGACCATGAAGGATTGGTTTGTCAAAACCACCTAAAGCTGCAAATTCAGGATCAATGTGCAGTGGATTTTTATCACCTGAAAGACGGTATAAAATAGCCTGATGTGTCATAGTAGGATATTCAATTATTGCATCAGGTTTACGATCCGGTGCCTCAGGACCTGGTGCTGGAGCTTTAGGATCATCTGGTTTTCCAAAACCACCTTCTCCCCTGATAAAAGCTGAAAAAGTGTTTTTTATAAGAACATCACCTGTTTCAACATCAACTGAATTTATATCAAGAGTAACCAAAGCACCCTTCACTTTGTCATAAATTCCTGTAATTTTACCTATGTTTTTAACTGTTGCTGTAAGAGGCAATGGAGGTGCTACTATTTCTGTATATTGCTCTCCATGCAAAAGCATCATTAAGTTAATTTCAAACCCAGGAATAGTAAAAAGATTACCTATGGCTCCAAAAATTGGTGTTACACCATAGGTTGGCAAAGCTTTCATATTCTGATTTTCATATGTATACTGAAGAACTTTTTTAGGATCTGTCTGATCTTGATTAACACCAACACCAACACCCAATGCATAAAGCGCCAGAGCGTCATGATTCCATGTAAATTCTCCGCCGTCTAAATCGGCTCCCAACACCTTCTCTACATCAATCGTCATTAAAATTCTCCCTTTCGCATAATAATTATGTGACTAATTAATAATAATGGTTAATGCCATATATAAAATAAACTTGCTTTCGTGTCAAATGGTGTTTGATTATTATTTAATAATTTATTGTTTTTTTATCAAATATTTAATGCTTTACTATAAAAATTACAACAAAGCAACTCTGTAATTTTAAAAAACTACCCGCATCTTAACCAAATAAAAAAGGATAGCTATATGACAAAATTACCCAAAGCAATACCTGCTGCAACGATAATATTAGGCAGGCAAAACCATAATAGTTTTGAAATATTCATGGTTTTAAGACACAAAAAAATGGAGTTCGCCTCCAGTGCATATGTTTTTCCGGGAGGAAAAGTAGATCCCAGCGATATGGATGATAGCATTTATAACCTATGTAATACCCATAACCCTTTAAACAGTAACAACCTGTTCTTTAAAGTTGCAGCCATCCGCGAAACCTTTGAAGAAGCAGGAATATTAATGGCCAGAAATAAAGGCGAAAAAGAGTTAATTGGTAAAGACCAGGTAGATAGTTTGCAAAAATATCGTACATTGTTAAACAATAACAAAATTACCATGTCTGAATTTGTTAAAAAGGAGGGTATTTCACTTGCCTGTGATCTCCTGGTTCCCTTTGCCCACTGGATTACTCCTGTTAACCTGCCAAAACGCTTTGATACTCATTTTTTTCTCGCAAAAGCACCTCATGATCAGGATGCAAATCACGATGGTATAGAATCGGTTAATTCTGTCTGGATCTCTCCATTAAAAATTTTAAAGGATGCTAAAAACAAAAGCAAATCAGTTTTATTTCCCACAAAAATGAATATATCAAAATTATCTGTTTATAATTCAATTGATGATGCTATCAAAAAGATAAAACAGGATAAAATAGTTACTGTTATACCTGAAATAGTAACTGAAAAAAAAGGGGTTTTTTTACATATTCCAAAGGAGGCAGGGTATAAAATAACAAAAGAGCTGATTTTTTTAAACAGTTAAAAAATGGCAAAGAATAATTTTACCTGCAAATTATTCTTTGCCATAAATATAACCCGAACGAAAACTGTCTTTCTCAGCAATCTCTCTGTCAGATTAAAATCCTAATCCTCAAAATACAAGAGTATATCCCTGCTGTTAAAACTTTGATCTTCCTTGATCTTGATACAAAACCACAATTTTTGTTTAGGCACTAAATCGTCTAAAATCTAACCTTCGTATCTACCAACTATAGAAAGACCACAAACATTACTAAATGGAAATCCACCCAAATTATGGGTTAACCCGTATTTTGGATCTTTTAACTGTCTTTCACCAGCTCTCCCAAGGAGCTGCAGATACATTTCATAGAGCATTCTAAGACCTGATGCCCCTATTGGATGACCAAAGCATTTTAATCCACCATCAATCTGGCAGGGGATCTGACCATCTGCATCATAAAATCCATCCATAATATCTTTTATTGCCCCGCCTTCAGGGGAGATGTGAAGATCTTCCATGGTAACCATTTCAGTAATAGAGAAACAGTCATGAACCTCTATCATGCTGAGTTCTTCACGGGGATTTTTTATACCTGCTTCAGCATATGCCCGTGTACTTGCCTTCTGTGTAGTTGGGAAATATGAACCATCCCAGCTATTATGACCTAATTCACGACCACTGCTCACTGCTATCTGAAGAGCTTTTACAGAAACAAGATCTGCATTTGGCTTGAGTCTTTTTGCAATCTCAGGCGTTGTAACTATTGCACATGCAGACCCGTCACTAACACCACAGCAATCAAAAAGTCCCAAAGGGTCTGCAATAATAGGAGATGCCAGCATTTTTTCAATGGGAATATGTTTTCTTAAATGTGCCTTTGGATTTTTCACACCATTTGCATGGCTTTTAACAGATATCATTCCAATGGCTCGTTTTAATTCTTCTTTGGAAACATTAAATTTTGCTCTGTAAGCACTTGCAAGCTGGGCAAAAGCACCAGGTGCTGAAATATTAGCTAAAACCTGACCATTTAATGGCCCTGCATGAGCGTCTATTGCAGGAAGTCCACCATAACCTGTATCCTTTAACTTTTCAACACCCAGGGCCAAAGCTATATCACAAGCTCCTGATGCAACAGCATAACATGCTCCCCTAAAAGCTTCTGTACCTGTTGCACAAAAATTTTCAACCCTTGTTACAGGAATATATGGAAGTCTTAATGTAACTGACAATCCTGTGGCACCTTTTCCTGTACCCTGCTCATCATAGCATGTACCATACCAGGCCGCCTGTATTTCACTGACCTCTATACCTGCATCCTTAATACACTCCTGAAAGGCTTCTACCATAAGGTTTTCAGGTCCCATATCCCATCTTTCACCAAACTTAGTACACCCCATTCCAAGTATTGCAACTTTATCTTTTATTCCATCAGCCATATCGACCTCCTAATTTAATTGGAAACTATTGGTTTTGCCTTCCAGATATATTGTGTAAACCCTCTTTCCTTATCAATATTTCTTACTCTAAATACCATTTTCACAGGCGTACCAACATCTATCAGTCCTGTTTCATTATCTGTGAAATCAAACAGACTTTTTGCACCGTTATCAAACTCAACCATGCCATAATGAGCAGGAGGATCCAGTGTATAAGTTAAAAGATCAGCTGTATAAGATGCTATTTTTCCATTACACTCAGAAAATTCCAAGTCTTCCTGAGTATTAACTGCTGTACACTCAGGATTAACACATATTTCCATTTTTGGAAACTGATCAGTCCCGCATTTTGAACATTTACCACCAACCATGCCTAAAATCATATGCCTGTTTCTATAAAGCGTAGTTACAGGTGTTCTCCAGCTTGCTTCTGCTCTCATCATCCAATCCTGAGAAAGAAGTCCTCTGTGAGATAAAAATTTCATATAATTTTGTTCTTCTTTTCTATCTGCAAGAGTAGCTTTAATTCCTATTCTGTCTTTATGGTCAGCAATTTTATCTGTAACTTCAAAAAGCATAGCTGTAGCACCTTGTCCAAAAGCTACTGCTATTATTTTATCACCAGGACTCGCATCCTCTATGGCAGATATCAGCATTACAAGAGAGTGTGCTGTTCCTGTATCACCGCAAACATTGTGCATATTATCCATTACTTTATCAG
>JASFBI010000398.1 GCA_030149595.1 Desulfobacterales bacterium | reverse complement strand
CTGGCAGGTAAATTTAAAACTTAAAAAACACAAATAAAAAAGGCCGAAATCCTTCCTCCTTCGGCCTTTTTTATACTCCCCTTCTTGCCCATCTTTTTTTTCACAGCATAAAGATATTATCAAAGAGAACAAAAAATCATTTCCCACGATTTTTTATTTTTTATATAAAACTCTGTACAACAAACTGTAATCATGAGAGTTTCAATTCTTGTTGTGCCAGATAAATCTGCCATGCCGGTTTATAAAAAAACGCTAATCTCTCTTCACTATATTCCCACATTTAATTTCTGCCCGGGGAATATAGCATTTTTCACTATGGATCTGTTATAACTTAAAAGTTTGTTAACTGTTAAATTATACTTTCTTCCTATACTGTACAAAGTATCCCCTGGCATAACCCTGTAGTATTTTGCACTCTTTCTATTGTTATTTTGCAAAACAGATTTTCTCTTTTTATCTGATTTTGCAAAAATCTTATTATTGATTTTTTTTGCACTAAGAGCATCAATCTCTTTTTCCAAAAGATTAAGTCTTATTGAAATTGCAGCAGAAATATTTTTATATCTGCCTGCAGCTGCTTCATAATCTGTTATTTGAATTTTCATTTGATCAAAGGAGGCAAATGTTTTATCATAATCTGTTATCCTTTTCTCAATTTTTACAATGGCTTTTTCAATTTTTTCAAGCTGTGCATTATTACCCGGCTTTGAGCCCCTTAAAATCAGAACCAGAAAAAAAATAATCACTACTGCCAAAGCTGATCCGGTTATTAAAAAAAAAGGCTCTGTTTTTTCAAATATATTTGAAAAAAAAAATTTTATCCCGTTTTGTTTCAACATGCTGTGCTCCAGTTCATAGAAATCTTCTTCAGATTCACTGTTTTTTTTACTTTTTTTAAATATTTTCTCCATGTCCATACCTGTATCCTTAAATTAAATCTGTGCTGTCATGGCTGGTTTTTATTTTATACCTTAACAGCCGGTGATCCATATTTTTTAACCCTTTATTTTATGATGTTTTTTTACAAAGCAGCCCCCAGTCTTCATCCACCATCTCCTGAATTTTTTCAAGGTGCTGCTGTTTTAAATGTTTAAATCTTCCCTGGAGCATAAAATATTCTTTTACATTATACTGTTTTGGCTTTAAATTTATAGTATATTTTATGCCGTTTTCAATCTCATATAAGGGAAATATATTAGTCTGAACAGCCATTCTCGCAATTTTCACAGAAAGCTCAGATGGCATTTTCCAGCCTGTTGGACAACTTGCAAAAATATGAAGAAACCTTGCACCTTTAATTGATTTTGCTTTTTTTATCTTATAAATCAAGTCATCGGGATAAGCAATACTTGCTGTTGCAGCATAGGAAATTCTATGGGCAGCCAATACCCCCATAATATTTTTTTTGCGTAATTTTTTCCAGTCTCTACCCGGAGTTGTTGTTGTCCATGCTCCATAGGGAGTTGAAGAGCTTCTTTGAACTCCTGTATTCATATATGCCTCATTGTCATAGCAAACATAGATAAAATCTTCATTTCTTTCAACAGCACCGCTTAAAGCCTGAAAACCTATATCAAAAGTCCCTCCATCTCCTGCCCATACAACCACTGTGGTTTTAGTATCATTTTTCATATCAAGCCCGGCTCGAACTCCGGTTGCCATAGCTCCTCCTGTTTCAAAAGCTGTATGAATTACAGGAATTCTTAATGCACTTTTAGGGTATGGACCTGCAATAATAGACCAGCAGCAAGCTGGAATGACCATAACAGTATCCTTTCCCAGGGTATTTAGAAAAAAACGCATGGCTATTACAGCCCCGCACCCGGCACAAGCCAGATGACCTGAACATACAAGCTCCCTATCCCTTGAAGTTTCTCTCATTAATCATCCTTTTTTGTAAACATTTACAAGAGTGTGTTTACCCTTTTTTCAAACCAATCCAGACACTTTCTGTCTGATCTGCCTGTCTGTTTTTTGCTTTTTTATATATCTCTGTCAATGTATCAATGGTTACATCACGGCCTCCAAGCCCACAAATAAACCCCATAACACAGGGAGCATGGTCAGTACCGTATAAAGCAGCACGAACCTCCTGAACAAAAATACCACCTGCTCCAAAAGAAAAATTACGGTCAATTACAGCAACCTGCTTAATACTTCCCAAACAGTTACAAACCTCTTTTACAGGAAACGGACGAAACATCTTTATTTTTAAAAGTCCGACCTTTTCACCTTTTTTTCTGAGATTATTTACAAGCTGACGACAGGTACTTGTTATTGTACCGCTTGTTACAAAAACAGTATCAGCATCATCACATCTAAAAGGTTCAACAGGCAGATAAGTTCGTCCAAAAACCCTGCTGTATTCATCTTCTATATCAACCATCTTAACCTTGGCATCTTCCATGGCAAGATGCATATCATAGCGCATCTCCATATAAACATCCGGAGTTGCAAGCTGATTTAAGGTGTAAGGCTTTTCTATATCAAGATAAAATGCAGGTTCAAAATCAGGCAGAAATTTATCTACTGATTCCCGATCAGGTACATCCACAGG